>NZ_JAODZS010000025.1:0-76849 GCF_029835375.1 Morganella sp. GD04133
GGCATCGTATTATGCCGGGCTTTTTTATCAATACCGGTTAAGTGCATAAACCGGTACAATTCATTCAACAATTAGCGAGTGGCTTTATTAAAAAACATCTCTGCTTTATTCTCCTCTATATAACACTTCCCTGTTAACGCCTCGTAAAATGGCTTCCAGTTTCGTGACCAGCTGGATTGGGTTAAATCAGGAACAAGATGCTTAATTGCATTGTATGCCACAGATGATGGTACCCGCCGGTAACCTCTTCCGGAACAACGCGGGCAATCCTTGATAACCGGAACGCCTTGTAACAATGTCTGTTCCTCATCCGGAACTTTTCCCCGGCCTCTGCACTGGCACCGGTGGGTTAACTGCCCTTCCCATTGCAGGTCATACACAGTTCGCCAGCGCACTCAGTACGGACTATCGGCTCAACAATCACAGTACCCTCCATATTGGTGATACCCGGATGCTTCACCACCCCTTTCCGGCGATAAATCAGTCCTTTTCCGCCGCAGTCCTGACACTGGCAGACAGAACCCGCTGAACGGGCGTAATCCTCAAACGCCATTGGTGGTTTGCCTATCTGATAACATCCGTGATTGTCCGTCTGTCTCCCGGCGCGGGCGCGATTGCGGCCATTGCCGGGTTGCAGACCGGTCTGTCACTGCTGATCATTTTGGTTGGTGTCGGATTGGGGACATTACTGTCACAATCGGTTCTGGCCTTTGAAATACTGAAATGGGCCGGCGCGGCCTATCTTATCCGGCTGGGGATCCGCCAGTGGCGGGCAGCGGGAACCATTGAACTGAATACACCGGCAGCAACGCTGTCACGCAAAAAGTTGTATCAGAACAGCGTGCTGGTGAATATCTCGAATCCCAAAAGCATTGTTTTTCTCGCGGCGCTGTTTCCGCAGTTTTTTATGCCGCACCAGCCCCAGCTGATGCAGTATCTGATTCCGGGGATCACCACGGTGGCGGCGGATATTATTGTGATGACAGGGTATGCCGTACTCGCGCGGCAAATCGCGGTATTTATCAAAAGCCCGGCACAAACCCGCGCCATGAATAAAGTGTTCGGATCATTATTTATGCTGGTCGGTGCCCTGCTGGCCTTTACCCGTCCGGCCTGAACCGGAATACGCCCCGTTATTTGCGGGGCGTTATATCGCTACTCAAAAACATCATTAATAATGTAGGTCACCACCGCGGTACTCAGTGCAATAAGCACTAAATCGTCACCGGCTATTTTCCACTCATAGCCCGGATAATGCGGCAGTCGGTCACGCATATGGGCAGGTACTGCGCGTTTTGCAATGCCCGGAGGGAGTGGTTTTCCTCTGGCAAGGTTTTTCGCTATTCCCGGCGGCAGCGCGTGATATCCGGGTAATCCGTTTTCTGACGCCAGCCAGCGTGCCTGTGCGTAAGTCAGATCTTTTTTGTACTTATGGTAATGATTATCTCTGTGCTTATAATGACCGTGATTATGCTCATACCGGTGACCGTGTCTTTTATCATGATCCCGGTCCGCATAAGACGCTACCGGAGCGACTAAAAGTCCGGTCATCAACAGCACTGCGTTACATACCTGTGTCAATCTGCGCATAACACAACCTCTGCGTATCAATACTGATAATGAGCGTGGATCATTCCGAAAAATTACGCAATAGGATATCCGGACAACATGATTCGCCACTGTACTGAAAATTGGTTATCATCCCCTTCCGCTTTTTATCCGGATAGCCCGATGTCTGACATTACCGATACCTTTATCGCCCCGCCGTGCCCTGAGCAGATTGATATTCTGCATCAGGATGAACACCTGCTGCTGATTAATAAACCGGCCGGGCTTCTCAGTCTTTCGGGAAAAAATCCGCAGAATCTGGATTCTGTGCATTACCGTCTGGTGCAACTGTTTCCCGGCTGCACATTGGTACACCGGCTGGATTTCGGTACCTCCGGGCTGCTGGTGGTAGCCTGCAACAAAGTGATCAATGCCGCACTTTGTCGTCAGTTCAGTCAGCGTACAGTGCAGAAAGGTTACAGTGCCCTGTTGTGCGGGCATCTGAATGAGAATGAAGGAATAATTGATGCGGCGATTGCCAAAGATCCGGCACTGTTTCCGCGCATGACGCTATGTGCTGTCCGGGGAAAACCGGCCCGTTCACATTATCAGGTGACTGAGCGCTTTTATTATGAAACGGAAGACGGACTCTCTCTGCCGGTCACGCGGGTGGCACTGACACCGGAAACCGGTCGCACGCATCAGCTCCGCATTCATTGTCAGTATCTGGGCCATCCGATTTTAGGGTGTGATCTCTATGGCGGGAAACTATTGCCGGGTACTGAAAATATTCCGCGGCTGATGCTGCATGCCGGGGAGCTGGATTTTGTGCATCCGGTCAGCGGCGAACCGATCAATGCCCGCAGTCCCTGCCCGTTCTGAACAGGGGAAGCAGGCAGATTCAGATCACCACATTAAATCATCCGGGATTTTAAAATCAGCATACGGGTCGTCTTCGTCTGCTTCGTCCTGTGCCAGCGCATTATTTAACACAATGCTTTCCGCATCACGCTGTGTGATTTTATCCGCAACAACCGCCGGGATAATGGCATATTCACTCACACTGCTGTTTTCCGTGCTTAACCGGGCAATTGCCAGGCGCCCGCTGATCAGCTGAGACTGTGTGGTTTTGTCCACGGCAATGCTTTTAATCACGTTGTTGTCGGTGAAATTAAAATCAATATTGCCTTTTGAAATAATAATCCGGTTCATTTCAATCAGCTGTTTCACCTGAGCTTTATATTCCCGGGATAAAACAGCCTGTTTTTGCTGCTCACTCAGCTGTTTATCACGCTCAAGCTGCGCTTTTTTATTCTCTTCCACCGCTTCTCTGGCCTCACGGGCCTGAACACGCGATTTTTTTGCTGTTCTGCGGACTTTGTCCATTTTTTTGCTGGTCACCAGTCCGGCTTTCAGCATCTGCTCTTGTAATGTGAGTTTTGTCATTGTCTTTTCTGAATCAGTTTAATATTGCCGGTAATTATACCGGTAATTTTCAGGATTGTATCCGGTACGTCAGGCCAGCTGCATTTTCAGCCAGTAACCCTGCTGGCACAGACTGAAAAATTCTTTGTGCTGCGGAGAAACCGTTTTCGCATTATCCCCGGTGACAGACCAGACTATCCACTGCTCGGGGCACTGTTCGTCTCCGCTCTGTACGGCAGTTTCTATCTCTTCACTGCACATCAGCTCAATACCGTCGCGGAACTGCCATTTGCGGACCCGCCGGATCACTTCGGAGAGTTCATCTTTCTGATAATGGTCACAAATCGCATTGCAATCAGTATGGTTTTGTATCGCGCGGGAAATATAGTCTGCCAGCATCATGAACATTCTTGTACTTTTGTCATAGCGCAGATTGTAAAGGGTCTGCTGCCGGTTGACAAACGGCGGCCGCTGTCACGCTTTTTGTAAAATGGTTAAACCTGCGCGGATTTCAGCCGGTAAACCCGTTATAGTTAAGATTCCGCAGTCATACGGGGAAGACAGAATGAAACGCTATTATAACTGGATCTGCCGCCATAAGCTGTACACCTTGCTTATCGCCTTTATTGTGACGGATATCATTCTGTGGGCAATTTTATCTTTCACAATGTGAATAACATCACCCCCAGTATTTCACGCTGTTTTTTATGACAAAACTTGTTAAGATAATTCGCAGAATAATAACAGTAACCCGTCTGTGATGAGGTTACTGATTTAACCTTAACAAGGAGAATGCAATGTCGTTTGAATTACCTGCACTGCCTTATGCAAAAAATGCATTAGCGCCCTATATTTCTGAAGAAACACTGGAATACCACTACGGCAAACACCACAACACTTATGTGCTTAATCTGAATAACCTGATCAAAGGCACCGCGTTTGAAGGTAAATCACTGGAAGAGATTATCAAAACCTCTGATGCCGGTATCTTCAATAACGCCGCCCAGGTCTGGAACCACACGTTCTACTGGCACTGCCTGGCACCAAACGCCGGTGGCGAGCCAACCGGTAAAATTGCGGATGCGATTAACAACGCGTTCGGTTCATTTGCCGAATTCAAACAGCAGTTTACCGATGCCGCAGTGAAAAACTTCGGTTCCGGCTGGACATGGCTGGTGAAAAAAGCAGACGGCAGCCTGGCTATCGTCAATACCTCTAACGCGGCAACCCCGGTCAGCGGTAACGACAAACCCATCTTAACCGTCGATGTCTGGGAACACGCTTATTATATCGACTACCGTAATGCCCGTCCTAAATACCTGGAAAACTTCTGGGCATTAGTGAACTGGAAATTTGCGGAAGAAAACCTGGCGTAATCCGTAAAAATACTGTTAACCAAGAAAGGGCGGAATTTTCCGCCCTTTTGTATTGATGGGGGTGTATCAGAAAAGCATTGTTGCAAATAATACGATCATAACCAGTGCCGCAACTGCGGTTGACAAACCATATTTCAGATCTGTATCCATTCCTATCTCCAAAATAGCTGCTTAATGACCAATGATGATTACCTGACATCCTGAATCATCAAAATAATTAAAACGGATGGTCTGACCGGAAAATCCGAATAGCTGACCATATCAATAACCATAGCACAGGTAATATTTTTTACTTTTGACCCGGATCAGACAACAATGCCTGTTTTTACAGAAATTTTTCTATTGTTACCGCATAATGGCACTATAATAGCAATCGATTAACCGAATAATAAAATACAGACCGGCAGGTCAGGAGTTGTTTTCATCATGGCAACGATTAAAGATGTGGCTAAGCGCTCGGGCGTCTCTACCACAACCGTCTCCCATGTCATTAATAATACCCGTTTCGTTGCGGAAGAAACGAAGGCGGCTGTCTGGGCTGCTATCAAAGAGTTGCACTATTCACCGAGCGCCGTGGCGCGCAGTCTGAAAGTCAATAACACCAAGTCCATCGGGCTGCTGGCCACCTCCAGTGAAGCGCCGTATTTTGCGGAAGTGATTGAGGCGGTGGAAAACAGCTGCTACAGCAAAGGCTATACCCTGGTGCTGTGCAACTCTCACAATAATCCTGACAAGCAGAAAGCCTACCTGGCGATGCTGGCACAAAAGCGGGTCGATGGTCTGCTGGTGATGTGTTCTGAATATCCGGATCAGCTGATTGCCATGCTGGAAGGCTACCGCAATATCCCGATGGTGGTAATGGACTGGGGCAAAGCGCGCGGGGATTTCACCGATGCGATTATTGATAACGCCCTGCACGGCGGTTATCTTGCCGGCCGTTACCTGATTGAACGCGGTCACCGTGATATCGCGGTTATTCCGGGGCCGCTTGAGCGAAACACCGGCGGCAACCGTCTGGAAGGATTCCGCAAAGCAATGAAAGAAGCCGGCATTACAGTGCGTGATGAATGGATTGTTCAGGGCGATTTTGAACCGGATTCCGGTTATCAGGCGATGGCACAGATTTTATCCGGCAAACAGCGCCCGACCGCGGTATTCTGCGGCGGGGATGCCATGGCGATGGGCGCGATTTGCGCGGCTGATGAAATGGGCCTGCGTGTCCCGCAGGATATTTCTGTGATCGGGTATGACAATATCCGTAACGCCCGCTACTTTACCCCTGCCCTGACCACCATCCACCAGCCGAAAGAGCGGCTGGGACAGATGGCGCTGACCATGCTGCTCGACCGTATCGTCAACAAACGCGAAGATGCACAGACTATTGAGGTGCATCCGCGCCTGGTCGAACGCCGCTCCGTGGCAGATGGTCCGTTTATCGATTACCGCCGCTGAGGATCAGCGCAGCCATTCGGCATTGAGTGTACTGCTGTCCCCGAGATAATCGAGCAGCCAGCTCAGTGCCGGAGAGGTATCTTTATCCACCCAGGTGATACAGCACGGGCTGTCCGGCAATGGCTGCTCTATCTTCAGCGCTGCCAGCCGCCCCTCTTTAATCAGCGGATCGGCCCGGTGCGCCGGCATCATTGCCACACATAATCCCGATTCCACACAGGCAATCCCGCGATCCCAGTCCGGCACCACCAGGCGGCGCTGATTATCCAGTGCCCACGTGTCGCGTTTCGGCAGGGAACGCGAGGTGTCTTCCAGACATAAACTCGGGTACGGCACCATCTCCTCATTGGTCAGGACATGACCGGCAGAGGCCAGCGGATGATCCGGGCTGACCACCGCACGCCACGGCATAAACCCCATATCACGGAAATTATAACGCTCGCCGATCGGGGATGCGCGTGTCGCGCCGATGGCCACATCCACCCGTCTGTCCACCAGCGCATCCCACACCCCGTTAAACACCTCCGGATAAATATACAACTCGATATCCGGAAAATGATGATAAAAATCCAGCAGAAGTCGCGTTATCCGTTCCGGTTTTACGATACAGTCAACGGCGATACTGAACTGCCCGCGCCAGCCGTTGGCAATCATCTGGCACTGGTGGCGTGTGGATTTCATTTTTTTGATAACATCACGCGCTTCTTTAACAAATAATGCCCCGGCAGGTGTCAGTTCAACATCCCGGTGACGTCGTTCAAACAGCGGAACCGCCAGCCACTCTTCCAGCTGACGGACGCTGTAGCTGATGGCAGAAGGCACCCGGTGCAGTTCCTCTGCCGCCGCACTGAAACTGCCTGTCCGTGCCACAGCATCCACCACATCCAGCGTATATTCTGACCACACAATTCTTCCTTTCAAAAAATTTCACAGCAGTGTGCAAATAATAACGTTTTACAAAGAAAAACTCGAATAGTTAAAATAACAACTCACGCATTACACTTATTTAACATTCAGGTATTTCTCTGTGACTGTCAATAAATCGCCTTCCCGCGGCTTTCTCTTTTATCTCGCCGGGCTCAGCATGCTGGGTTACCTCGCGATTGATATGTATCTGCCTGCATTCGGTATGATGCAGGACTCTCTGAACTCCACTGCCAGCGCTATCAGCGCCAGTCTGAGTATCTTCCTGGTCGGTTTTGCCATCGGCCAGCTGTTATGGGGACCACTCTCCGATAAAATCGGCCGCAAGCCGGTTCTGCTGATGGGTCTCGGCCTGTTTGCCCTGAGCTGTCTGGCCATGGTCTGGGTTTCCACCCCGGCGCAGCTATTATTACTGCGCTTTGTGCAGGCGGTCAGCGTCTGCTCCGCAGCGGTCACCTGGCAGGCGCTGGTTATCGACCGTTATGATGATCACCGCGCGCAGCGTGTCTTTGCCGCGATTATGCCGCTGGTGGCACTTTCCCCGGCACTGGCGCCGTTACTGGGCGCATGGCTGCTCAACCACGGCGGCTGGCATGAGATTTTCCTCGTACTCGGCGGGATCACCCTGCTGGTGCTGATCCCGACCCTGATGCTGAAAGAAAAGCGCCATATTGCGCCGGATGCAGCCAAAACAGAAAAACAGAAGATCTCCTTCTTCCGTTTGCTGAAGTCCCCGGTCTACAGCGGTAACGTGCTGATTTATGCCGCGTGCAGTGCCGGTTTCTTTGCCTGGCTGACCGGTTCGCCGTTTATTCTGCGCGATATGGGTTATAACCCGAATGATATCGGCCTGAGCTATATCCCGCAGACGATCGCCTTTATGGTCGGAGGCTACGGCTGCCGTGCCCTGCTGTCGCGGATTAACGGTAAAACCCTGCTGCCGTTCCTGCTGGCCGGTTATGCCGTCAGCATGATCGGGTTGTATGTTATGGCGAAATTCAGCAACCCGTCACTGGTGGCGATCCTGATCCCATTCTGCTTTATGGCGGCAATGAATGGTGCGTCTTACCCGATTGCGGTATCAAACGCCCTGGCGGTTTATCCGGAGCACAGCGGTAAAGCGGCAGCATTGCAGAATGCCATTCAGCTCGGCTTATGCTCTGCGATCAGTTTTCTGGTCTCCGCGCTGATGCATGCTCCCCTGCTCTCCACCACCGCCGTCATGGCGGCAACCGTGGTACTGACTATCGGCGGTTATATTATTCAGCGCCGCTCTTCGCGCACCTCCGTGACTATTGCGGAACAAAATCAATAGACTGCAACACGTATTAAGAATATTCCTAATTACGGGCCGTACTCATGTACGGCTTTTTTTGTCATTGAATTTTAATTTCAGGCTCCTATACTTTTCTGACAATTCGTTTTAAATCCGGATTTTGAGCTTTGTTTTTGTCTTAACGATCACGTTAATACGCAGACTGTCACCCGTTGACGGCCAATCACACCGGTTCTGTTGTTCCCGCGCAAAACGTCATGAATAAAGCTCTCAGAATCCCGCTTTGATAAAAATTGGAGATAATATGAGTTCTGATTGTGTCGAAAATCAAAAAACGTCTGCTGATTCCTGGCAGCGGATTGCCTCCGATCTTTTAGACGAAGCCGGCATTGAGGTTAATGGTTCCCGTCCTTTTGATATTCAGGTGCATAACAGCCAATTCTTTAAACGGGTTCTGCAACAGGGCTCGATGGGACTGGGCGAAAGCTATATGGATGGCTGGTGGGACTGTGAGCGGTTAGATATTTTCTTTCAGCGGGTATTACGTGCCGGACTGGAAAATAAGCTGCCGCAGAATATTAACGATATTATAAAAATCGCCATGGCCCGCCTGCGTAATCTGCAAACCAAAAAGCGGGCGCGGATTGTCGGCGAAGAACATTATGATCTGGGTAATGACCTGTTTGAGCTGATGCTCGACCCGTATATGCAGTATTCCTGCGGTTACTGGAAAGATCTCAGTGATGACCCGGCCAATCTGGCGAAGGCGCAGGAGCAGAAGCTGCATCTTATCTGTGAAAAATTACAGCTGAAACCGGGTATGCAGCTGCTGGATATCGGCTGCGGCTGGGGCGGACTGGCGGCGTATGCTGCGAAACACTTCGGTGTGTCAGTGACCGGTGTGACCATTTCCGCCGAACAGCAAAAATATGCTCAGGCGCGCTGTGCGGATCTTGACGTAAATATTATCCTCGAAGATTACCGCGATCTGCATGAGCAGTATGACCGGATTGTGTCTGTCGGGATGTTTGAGCACGTCGGACCGAAAAATTACGCCACCTATTTTGATGTGGTTAAACGCAACCTGAAACCGGACGGCTTATTTTTACTGCACACTATCGGTTCAAACCGCAATAAAGTGAATGTGGATGCCTGGATCGGCAAATATATTTTCCCGAACGGTTGTCTGCCGTCTGTGCAGAATATCGGCGACAGCAGTGAAAATAAATTAGTGATGGAAGACTGGCATAATTTCGGCGCTGATTATGACCGGACACTGATGGCGTGGCATTCCCGTTTTCAGGCGGCCTGGCCGTCACTGGAAAATAATTACACGCCGCGCTTTAAACGAATGTTCACCTATTATCTTAACGCCTGCGCCGGTGCATTCCGTGCCCGTGATATCCAGCTGTGGCAGATATTATGGAGCCCGCAGGGTTGCGAGGGCGGATTACGCGTTCCGCGCTGACTATCCTGCCCGCAATAAACTATCCGTAATAAATAATCCGGTCTGACAAAAATCAGTACCGGATTTTTTTATCTGAATACAATCAGTCCTGTGGTTTTTCTGTTGGTGCCGGTGGTGTCAGGCTTTCCTGCAACTGCTGCATTTTCTGCGCCAGCACCCGCTCGGTGGTATCAACAATCGCCTGAGTCTGCGGATCCAGCTCAATATTCACTTTATCGCCCAGCCGTTTTTTACCCAGCGTAGTGCGCTCACGGGTTTCCGGAATCAGATGCACGCAGAAACGGTTATTCACCACATCCCCGATAGTCAGGCTGATACCGTCAATACCGACAAAGCCTTTATGCAGGATATATTTCATCAGGGCTTTATCTTCGATACGCAGCCAGATCTGATAATTATTTTCAGAGACAAAAATCTTGGCAATTTCCGCCGTGGTGACAATATGACCGGACATAATATGCCCGCCGATTTCATCACCGTATTTGGCGGCTCTTTCCAGATTGACCACATCGCCGGTTTTAATGCTGCCGAGATTGGTCAGCCTTAAGGTTTCCTTAACCAGATCAAAACTGATTAAATCCCCGTCTATTTTTGTGACTGTCAGACAGCAGCCGTTATGTGCCACTGATGCGCCCGTTTCTATCCCGGCCAGCATATCCGGCGGGAATTTCACAGTGTGGGTACGAAAGTTTTCTTTTTCTTCGATGGCGACAACGGGGCCTTTGCCTTGTACAATCCCGGTAAACATGCGGATCTCCAGTCAGTATTCGGATAGATTTATGCAGTTTATCCTGAAACAAAGAATTAAACAGCCCTTCCCGTTACATCCCGCACATTTAATTGTATTGGCTTGTATTTGATTAATCGTTAGAATGATTTTTCCGCCTGATCCGGTAAATGTGTTACGAATCCCGGAACGTCTTTCCTCCTCCTTTTATCAGAATAAATAAGGTGTATTACGTGCAGAAGTATTTGAAAGAAGCGCGTACTTTGCTGGCTCTTGGTATTCCCGTTATTATCGCGCAGTTTACACAGACAGCGATGGGCGTGGTTGACACTGTGATGGCCGGCAGAGTCAGTGCGACAGACATGTCCGCCGTGGCTGTCGGTACCTCCATCTGGCTGCCCGCTATCCTGTTCGGTCACGGTCTGCTGATGGCGCTGACCCCGGTGGTCGCGCAGCTCAACGGCTCCGGCCGCCGTCCGATGATTGCCAACCAGATCCGTCAGGGTATGTGGCTGGCGGCATTTTTGTCCGTTCTGGTCATCGCGGTGCTCTATAACAGCCGCTACATTATTGAAAATATGCCGCATATTGACCCGGTTCTGGCTGAAAAAGCGGTCGGATTCACCCACGCTATTATGTGGGGTGCGCCGGGTTATCTGTTTTATCAGGTGCTGCGCAGCCAGTGTGAAGGGTTATCGAAAACCAAACCGGGGATGGTGATTGGTTTTCTCGGCCTGCTGGTGAATATCCCGGTCAACTATATCTTTATTTACGGGAAATTCGGTGCGCCTGCTCTCGGCGGTGTCGGGTGTGGTGTCGCGACCGCTTCCGTGTTCTGGGCAATGTTCCTGTTTATGCGCTGGTATGTGAAACATGCCCGTTCACAACGGGATGTACAGCCGAAAAGCCGCTTCAGTCCGCCGGACTGGGCAGTAATAAAGCGGATCACCCAGCTCGGTCTGCCGATTGCCCTGGCGCTGTTCTTTGAGGTCACGCTGTTTGCCATTGTGGCCCTGCTGGTTGCGCCATTAGGTGTCACCGCCGTCGCCGGACATCAGATTGCCCTGAACTTCAGCTCACTGATGTTTATGTTCCCGATTTCACTGGGGATCGCCACCACTATCCGTATCGGCTTTAACCTCGGAAAAAGTTCCACGGAAAAAGCACGGGTATCCGCCTATACCGGGCTGGGTGTCGGGCTGATGATCGCGGCTATCACCGCCCTCTTTACTGTGCTGTTCCGTGAGCCTATCGCCCTGCTGTATAACGATAATCCGGAAGTGGTGATTATGGCCTCCGGCCTGATGCTGTTTGCCGGTATCTATCAGCTGTCGGATTCGGTTCAGGTGATCGGTGCCGGTGTGCTGCGTGGTTATAAAGACACGCGCGCCATCTTCTATATCACCTTTACGGCTTACTGGATCCTCGGCCTGCCGTCCGGTTATCTCCTCGGATTAACAGATCTGGTGGTACCGGCGATGGGCCCTGCCGGGTTCTGGATCGGTTTTATCATCGGATTAACGGCCGCAGCCATCGGTATGGCATGCCGGATCCTGTGGTTACAGAAACAGCCGGACAGTTTTATCCTGCAACGCGCCGGTCGTTAACGGCTTTTTGACAGGGGAAATGCACAATTTTCAGTCCGATAGCATTAAATACGAGCAATCGGACAAGAAAATGTGTTTTTCCCCTTGCAAGAACCGGCTCTGATCGTTAATATTCGTCCCCGTTGTCAGCGAAGATATTAAAGAATGCGTCCATAGCTCAGTTGGTTAGAGCACCACCTTGACATGGTGGGGGTCGGTGGTTCGAGTCCACTTGGACGCACCATTTACGTCGCAAAGCAATTATCACACAGTGCGTCCATAGCTCAGTTGGTTAGAGCACCACCTTGACATGGTGGGGGTCGGTGGTTCGAGTCCACTTGGACGCACCATTTCTCAGCAGTTCCGTTTTACCTCCCTTTTCAGTTCATCCGATTTTCAGTCCGTTACCCTCTTCTGTTCTTATTGTACCTCTGCGTATCAATACGGCTGATTTCTTGCGTTACCGCAAGAATGTCTCCCGCCATACGCCATAGCTTACGTAATCATCCGATAGCTGCTATCCGGACGGCATGATATAAGCTAGTAAGATAATTAATCAAAGGATGGTTACATATGCTGTATATTGATGATAATGGAATAGTAAAGTCAAATCGTATAAAAACTAAGATATTCAGCCATATTGAACGCGGAAGAATGGATAAGGTGAACGGTATCGTTGTTCACCAAACCAATACCTCCGCTGAGACTCATGTTTTTAATAGTTATAGTCATGCTGGTAGTAATGGCGCTCATTTTTTAATCGATAAGGATGGTGTTATTTATCAGACTGCCTCTCTGTTTAAGGTCACATGGCATGTAGGAAAAATGAAATCACGCTGTTTGATTGAGAAAAAATGTGAACCTTCAGAGCTGACAAAAATGGCCAACCTTGAGTTAAAAGGAAAAACCAAGGAAATTTCTGATATAGAAAAAACCAGATCATTTCCGAATCGTTATCCTGGTAACATGGATAGCATTGGTATTGAAATAGTCGGTAAAGCATACGGTATTAAAGGAAAAACTGTGGAAGAATATGAAAATGTTAATCCGCAACAAAATGCCTCTCTTAAATGGCTTGTGTCTGAATTACTGGATTCTATGGATATTTCAGCATCTGAGGTGTACAGACATCCTGATGTAGGCAGAAAAAATGAAACAGAAGCGAGCACAGCATCATGGTAAAGATGAAATACATTTTGTTACTTTTAATCGCTATCATGCCTAATTTACTGAATGCTATAGCTTTGAAAAACATAGAAATTAAAGACGCCGGCATTACAGTTACCAAAGATCCTGCTGAGGGTGAGATAAACGCCTGCAAAAAATTCAAACCAACTAAGCAGCAACTTATAGCGTTTTTTAAATCATCTGAAGTCTCGAAAGAGAACAAATGGTTGCATGAATATTACTCTTCATGTGTATCAACCGGAAATGTTGAGTTCGAAAATGGTGTATCCGGTGAATGGGTTCTGCAATCCAGTGGTCTTGGCATGGTTATCCCGGATAATGGCGATTCTATTTATTTTTTCCGAAAAGATAATTCATGGGAAGACCCAATGGCAGGTACTTATGGGTTAGAGAATTAATCTGATTTTAATGAAAGATATCAGATGATTGCATAAGTCCAATGATATTACGCGGGTGAATGGGTTATACATAAATCATCCGCGCCTTCCCCAAATTATTTATACACCCTGTGCAGCAGGCTGCTCTGCCCCATAAACACTGTTAAAATACACAGTTATAATGTTCAGATACCATTTTGATTTAAAGAGGTTCACAGGTAACACCAGACAACCGAAAAAACCAAAATGCTAAAATTTCTGATTTTATGATTCAAATCACACTAATAACCCTCTATAATGACCGCATGGTTGTTGAATGGATTCAGCTTGCTGATTTATAAGCACTGAAACAGAGAGGCGTGGTGAAAAACACGCTATACTGAATCTGTTTTTTTACAAAAACGACTAATTTTAATAACCGGGGATCACGACAATTGCCTGTTCTTACTGATACGGTGTGAATACAGGCGGTTGTTCACTATTTACTCTCAATAACTGTAGATGGGCTGTCATGAAAAAGACGAAAATTGTTTGTACTATCGGACCTAAAACCGAATCAGAAGAGAAACTCGAAGCACTGTTAGATGCCGGCATGAATGTTATGCGTCTGAACTTCTCCCACGGCGATTACGAAGAACATGGTCAGCGCATCAAAAATCTGCGTGCTGTCTGTGCGCGTACCGGTAAGAAAGCAGCCATTTTACTGGACACCAAAGGCCCTGAAATCCGTACCATCAAACTGGAAGGCGGCAATGATGTCGCACTGGTGGCGGGTCAGACCTTTACCTTTACCACAGATAAATCTGTCATTGGCAACAATGAGCGTGTTGCTGTCACTTATGCCGGTTTCGCACAGGATCTGAAACCGGGCAATATCGTTCTGGTCGATGACGGCCTGATCGGCATGCGTGTCAAAGAGACCACCGCAACAGAGGTTATCTGTGAAGTTCTGAATAACGGCGACCTCGGCGAAAACAAAGGGGTTAACCTGCCGAATGTGTCTATCGGCCTCCCTGCTCTGGCAGAGAAAGATAAACAGGATCTGATTTTCGGCTGTGAACAGAATGTTGATTTCGTTGCCGCTTCCTTTATCCGTAAACGTTCCGATGTGGATGAAATCCGTGCTCACCTGAAGGCCAACGGTGGCGAACATATCCAAATCATCTCCAAGATTGAAAACCAGGAAGGAATGAACAACTTCGACGAAATCCTCGAAGCTTCTGACGGTATCATGGTTGCCCGTGGTGACCTGGGTGTGGAAATTCCGGTGGAAGAAGTGATTTTCGCGCAGAAACTGATGATCGAAAAATGTAATACCGCCCGTAAAGTGGTCATTACCGCGACTCAGATGCTTGACTCCATGATCAAAAACCCGCGCCCTACCCGTGCGGAAGCCGGTGACGTTGCCAACGCCATCCTCGACGGTACCGATGCGGTTATGCTGTCCGGTGAAAGTGCGAAAGGGAAATATCCGGTTGAAGCTGTCAGCATCATGGCGACCATCTGTGAGCGCACTGATCGCGTGATGCACAGCCGTCTCGGCGATTTACCGGCCGGTAAAAAACTGCGTGTGACTGAAGCGGTCTGCCGTGGTGCGGTTGAGATGTCAGAAAATCTGGATGCCCCGCTGATTGTGGTGGCAACCGCAGGCGGTAAATCCGCGAAGTCTGTCCGTAAATACTTCCCTAAAGCCCCGATTCTGGCGCTGACCACCAACGAAACCACAGCCCGTCAGTTACTGCTGGTGAAAGGCGTGACCACCAAACTGGTGAACGAATTCTTATCAACCGATGATTTCTACCGTATCGGCCGTGAAGCTGCGCTGGAAAGCGGCCTGGCCACCAACGGTGAAATCGTGGTGATGGTATCCGGCGCATTAGTGCCGAGTGGTACCACCAATACCTCATCCGTACAATTACTGTAATATTTTCAGCATTATCTGAATTAATGAGAGCACCCGCTGCGCGAGTGCTTTTTTTATTCTAAACTGTAAGGGAACAGGAAATGAAGCAACGGGCCGCAGAATAATTGCTGCTTTCTGAATACGGAGTGATACCTCACAGTCTTATCAAACTCCGCATCAGATTATTTGGTTGAGAATTACGCAATTGCCGTTTTTTTTTGATTTATTTTGCGGTTTCAGGAAAATTATCTTTGTAAACGCTGAATTTCTATTCTCTTTCCCTATTGAAATGTGTAATATCATTACTGCTACTTGGTGATTAACTTTAATCTAGAGGGTATTAAAATGGGTCGTTCTAAGATTGTATTAGGTGCTGTAGTTTTAGCTTCTGCATTATTAGCAGGTTGTTCTTCTAACGCTAAATTTGACCAACTGGACAACGACGTTAAGACGCTGAATGCCAAAGTTGATCAACTGAGCAACGATGTTAACGCAATCCGCGCTGATGTTCAGCAGGCTAAAGACGAAGCAGCACGCGCTAACCAGCGCTTAGACAACCAGGTTCGTTCTTACAAAAAATAATTTGTAATCACGACCTGAAGAACGGGTGGCGTAGCATATATTATGTTACGCCATTTTTTATGCCTGCGATTTACGCCGGATATAAAAAAACCGCCTCACAACGGAAGCGGTTTTCATTTGTCACAGCGTAAAAGGAAGATTACTCTGCGCTGTTTTCCTCACGGACAATCGGCCCCGGCTGGGTTAACTGACCCGGAGCGAAATCAGCCGGTTGCAGATTCAGTGCTTTCACTTCCGCTTCTTCATCCATTTCCACCGGTGCAAAGTTGGTTTTCTCTGCCGGTACCGCTTCCTGCTTATATTGCGCATCACGGCTGACATTGACCGGCATACCGGAGCGGCGTGCTATCGCCTGCTCAACGATGGCGCTGTTGGTATCCGGAGACTGAATAAAGCTGGTCAGTCCGGCGGAACGGGCAATCGGCATCGTCTGCGGGTCGTCATTCTTATTACGGGACAGCGGCTGATGCACTTCCACATAACGCTGACCATCCGGCTCAATGGCATATTTCACCGGCTCATTCACGATCTGAACCCGCGTACCTTTCGGAATGGTGTTAAACAGCGCTTCGATATCATGCGGACGCAGACGGATACAACCGGAGCTGACACGCATACCGATACCAAAGTCCGCATTGGTGCCGTGGATCAGGTACTCACCGCGGCCATGAGCCAGACGCAGAGCAAACAGCCCCATCGGGTTTTCCGGACCGGCCGGGATAACTGCCGGTAAGGTGATCCCCTGGGCGGCATAGGCTTTGCGGATATTCGCGGTTGGTGTCCAGGTCGGATCTTTGATCAACTGGGAAACTGAGGTGGTCATCACCGGGGTATCACGCCCCAGCTGACCGATACCAATCGGGTAAACCCGCACGGTATTGGTACCCTGCGGGTAATAAAACAGACGCAGTTCCGCCAGGTTAATGACAATGCCCTGATGCGGGGTGTCCGGCAGGATCAGTTGTGACGGGATAATCAATTCGCTGCCGGGTTTCGGCAGATACGGATCTGTCCCCGGGTTAGCTTCCAGCATTGCCAGCAGGCCAATGCCGTACTCTGCTGCAATCGCTTCCAGTGAGCGCCCGTCATCCGGCACAATATAGGTGACGTTTTCACCGATGACCCGGCCCTTGTCCGCAGGGAGTTGATATTCGGTTGCCCGGGCTGTTAACGCAGTGACCGCTAACAACAGCCCGCCCAGCAACGGGAGAATTCGTTTCATTCCAGATCCTCAGCTGATGGTATAAAAAAATACGTGGCCGCTTTCCGGCCACGCCAGGTAATATATTATTAGCAGAGTAAGTAAAAGGGAACGATGTTTTATCTCATTTGCTGCGTGTTTTGTATGATTGTTCTGACCATGGCGTTCAGCCCCTGAGTACGGGACGGGGTCAGATGGACAGAAAGTGCCAGTTCCGAAAAGATCTTTGCGATATCCAGGTCACGGATTTCCGCCGGTGTTTTCCCCTGATACAGCGCGATAACCAGTGCCACCAGACCTTTGACAATCGCGGCGTCACTGTCACCGGCAAACCAGACCCGCCCTTCCTCATCCTGTTGCATGATGATCCAGACCTGACTCTGACAACCCGATATTTTATACTGCGGCTGCCGCTGTTCCTCTGTCAGCGCCGGTAATTTTTCCCCCAGCTCAATCAGATACAGATAACGCTCCTCCCAGTCATGACAACGGGAGAAATTGCGCAGTAATTTTGCCTGATCCGGCAGCGTAATTTTCATCAGGACCCTTAACCCAGCAGTTTGGCGGTACGTTTCAGTGCGTCCGTCAGTATATCAATATCAGCTTCCGTGGTGTAGAGCGCCAGTGAGGCACGGCACATAGCACTGACACCATAATGCGCCAGCAACGGTTGTGCGCAGTGATGTCCGGTACGGACAGCCACGCCGTAGCGATCCAGAAATGCACCGGTATCAAAAGCATGGTGCGTCCCGAGGTTAAAGGCGATCACCCCTTCCCGCTGTGCATTGCCGTACAAAATAATACCGGGTACCTCTGCCAGCCGGGTCAGTGCATACTGCATGAGTGTGTGCTCATACGCGGCAATCTCCGCCATTCCGATGTTATTCAGATAATCCAGCGCGGCTCCCAGGCCGATAATGCCCTGGATATTAGGCGTTCCCGCCTCAAAACGCCACGGCACATCCGCATAGGTAATGCCGTTTGTCAGGCTGACCTCTGCGATCATGGCACCGCCGCCTTCGCGGGGCGGCATATTATCCAGCAGAGATTTGCGTCCCCACAAAATGCCAATGCCGGTCGGCCCGTACACTTTATGGCCGGAAAATGCATAGAAATCACAATCCAGCGCCTGAACATCCACCGGCTGATGCATTGCGCCCTGAGCACCGTCCACCAGCACCGCCAGTTCTCCCCCGGCGGCACGGCTCAGTTCGCGTGCCTGCGCAATAATCGCTTTCACCGGGTTCACAGTGCCGAGCACATTAGAGAGATGGGTAAAGCTCAGCAGCCGGGTGCGATCGTCGATCAGTGCCGGTAATTTACTCAGCACCAGAGTGCCGTCATCCGCCATCGGTAACACACGGATTTCAATCCCCGCATTCTCTGCCAGCATATACCAGGGCACAATATTGGCGTGATGTTCCATCTCCGTAATAATGATATTGTCACCATCATTGCAGAACGCACGACCAAAACTGTCCGCCACCAGATTGATGGCTTCCGTGGTGCCTTTGACAAAAATAATTTCTTCCGTCAGCGGTGCATTGATAAACGCCGCCGCTTTCTGCCGCACCGCTTCCGTGGCAGCCGTGGCCTCTGCACTTAAGGTGTGAATGCCGCGGTGAACCGCGGCATAATGGTGAGCCGTAAAATCACTCACCGCATCAATCACCTGCTGAGGTTTCTGGGCGCTGGCGGCACTGTCGAGATAAACCAGTGGTTTGCCGTTCACCTCCCCGGCCAGTACCGGGAAATCGGCCCGTAATTGTTGCACAGGATAACTCATGACTGCTTATCCCCCAGATCCAGCGACTGACGAATACGCGCCATCACAACCTTATTCAGAACGTCATCGCTGATCGTATCAGTCAGTTCTGCGGCAAACGCGAGGATGATCATCTGCTTCGCGGCTTTTTCGGCGATCCCGCGTGTACGCAGATAAAACAGCTGCTCTTCATCAATCCGCCCGACCGTTGCACCGTGGCTGCATTTGACATCATCGGCATAGATTTCCAGCTGTGGTTTGGTATCGATTTCCGCTTTCCGGCCCAGCAGCAGATTATTGTTGGTCATCTGCCCGTCTGTTTTCAGCGCATGCGGTGCCACTTTGATCATGCCGTTAAATACCGCGCGGCTGTTATCCATCACAATGGTTTTATGGCGCTGACGGCTTTCACAATACCCTTTGTTATGTTCCAGGTACGTGCGGGTATCAGCAATTTCGCCGTGTTTCGGCAGTACCAGGCTGTTCATGGCCAGCACAATACCTTCGCCGTTAAGCTGTGTGCTGGTGTGATGCCGGGTCAGTTTGCCGCCGAGCAGAAAACTGGTGCTTTCGACACGGGCATGGGCGGCAATCACCAAATCATTATGGGCGAAATGGTACGCCTGCGGATTTTCAAATCCCAGTTTCAGATGACGGAAATCACTGTTTTCACCAATAGCGGCGGTCATCCGCGCACCGGTGAAATGGGCGGATTGTTCATCCGGACTGATAAAGTGCTCAATCACCGATACTGACGCATTCGCACCGATATCGAGGTGATAGCGGCTGTGACGCATATTCAGGGCATCATGATGTGCCGTTGAAATATTGACGATATACAGGGGTTTTTCCGCCTTTGCGCCTGCTTTCACGCGGATCATTAACGGCGTTTGCGCCAGGCTTTCAGTCAGGTGCAGGAAAATTTCGCCGTTAACCGGTGCCGGAAATTCACTGCGACTGTCAGCCACTGACAACTCAAACACACCAAAATCCGTATCACTCCACTGCGGCGCAAACACGCCGTCCACCAGTACCACGCGGCAGGCATTCAGTGACGTCAGCACAGCCTCCGGCAAGGTATCCAATGTGCCGGTCTTATCCTGATAATCTGCCTCCAGCAATGGCGTCAGTGACGTATAGTGCCAGTCTTCCTGATGAAAGGCCGGGAAGCCGGTTTTCTGTGCCTGCTGCCAGTGCTGCGCCGCGTGTCCGGAGAGCGGATGCTGCGCGATAAGCTGCGCTATCCGGCCCATTGCGGCCAGGTTGCGCTCACTGACCTCACGGCGTTTCAGCGCGCGTTCACTGTTGGTCAATAAGCCAGCCATATCCCTGCTCCTCCAGTTTTTTCGCCAGTGAGAAATCACCGGATTTGATGATTTTGCCCTGATACAGCACATGAACAAAATCCGGCTTCACATAATCCAGGATGCGCTGATAGTGAGTGACAATAATAAAGGCGCGATCCGGACTGCGCAGCTGATTCACGCCGTTAGCCACGGTTTTCAGGGCATCAATATCCAGCCCGGAATCCGTTTCATCGAGAATACAGAGCGATGGCTCAAGGGCAGCCATCTGCAGGATATCGTTACGCTTTTTCTCACCGCCGGAGAACCCGACGTTCACCGCACGTGTCAGCAGATCCTGCGGCATATTCAGCAGCTCAATTTTATCTTCGATAAAATCCGCAAAATCAAAGCGATCCAGTGCTTCTTCACCACGATATTCGCGCACCGCATTGACTGCAGTTTGCAGGAAGAACTGGTTACTTACCCCGGGAATTTCCACCGGGTACTGAAAGGCGAGGAAAATACCTTCACCGGCACGATCTTCCGGTGCCAGTTCCAGCAGGTCTTTACCTTTAAAAGTGACGGTTCCGCTGTCAATTTCATACTCTTCCCGCCCGGCCAATGTGGCAGACAGGGTACTTTTACCGGAGCCATTCGGCCCCATAATGGCGTGGATTTCCCCCGGTTTCACATCCAGTGATAACCCTTTGAGGATTTCGTTACCTTCCACGCTGACATGCAAATCGTTTACGCTTAACATAATGTACTACTCCGTCCTGCCGGTTATCCCGCAGGCGCTGATTCTGATGTATTAACCGACACTGTGTTCCAGGCTGATCGCCAGCAGCTTTTGCGCTTCAACGGCAAATTCCAGCGGCAATTCAGAGAACACATCTTTACAAAAACCATTAACAATCATTGAGATGGCATCATCTTCGCTGATCCCGCGCTGTAAGCAGTAAAACAGCTGGTCTTCGCCGATACGCGAGGTGGTAGCCTCATGCTCCAGCTGCGCACTGTTATTCATCACTTCCACATACGGGAATGTGTGTGCGCCGCACTCTGTGCCGATAAGCATGGAGTCACACTGGGTAAAGTTACGGGCGTTTTCCGCGCCCGGCAGTATCTTCACCAGTCCCCGGTAGCTGTTCTGGCTTTTCCCGGCGGAAATCCCTTTCGAGATAATGGTGGATTTGGTATTGCGGCCGATGTGGATCATCTTGGTACCGGTGTCGGCCTGCTGTGTGCCGTTAGTCAGGGCAACAGAGAAGAATTCACCGACCGAGTTATCCCCTTTGAGGATCACACTCGGGTATTTCCAGGTAATGGCCGAGCCGGTTTCAGACTGTGTCCACGACATTTTGGAATTTTCGCCCTCACACAGTGCCCGTTTGGTGACAAAGTTGAGGATCCCGCCTTCACTGTCACCGCCGGAGAACCAGTTCTGCACAGTGGAATACTTCACTTCCGCATCCTTATGGATGATCACTTCCACAACCGCCGCATGCAGCTGATAAGTGTCACGCACCGGTGCGGAGCAACCTTCAATATAGCTGACGTAACTGCCCTCATCCGCAATCAGAATGGTACGTTCAAACTGACCGGTTTTAGCTGCGTTAATGCGGAAATAGGTGGATAACTCCATCGGGCAGCGCACCCCTTTCGGGACATAAACAAAGGTGCCGTCAGAGGCAACCGCTGAGTTAAGCGCGGCAAAAAAGTTATCGTGATTGGATACCACGGTACCGAGGTATTTCTGCACCAGTTCCGGATAGTCGTGAATCGCCTCCCCGAACGAGCAGAAAATCACACCGTGTTTCTTCAGCTCATCACGGTAAGTGGTTGAGACAGACACGGAGTCAAAAATCGCATCGACTGCCACCGCCTGCCCTTCGCGAACCGGCACACCGAGTTTTTCAAAAGCCTCTTCCACTTCACTGGTCAGGAAACTGCCTGCCGGACTTTGCACCGCCCCCGGCTGTGAGCCGCAGGTATCATCACACGAGCCGCATGACGGCGCGGAGTAATAGCTGTAATCCTGATAATCCAGCTGCGGATACTTCGCCTTCAGCCAGTGCGGCTCTTCCATCCCCAGCCAGTGCTGAAAAGCCTCCAGCCGGAAATTGAGCATCCACTCCGGTTCATTTCGTTTGGCGGAAATGGCGCGGATCACATTTTCATTGATCCCTTTCGCCAGTTCATCGGTGGCGACGTTAGTGAAGAAGCCCTCTTTATAGCGTCCGTCATTCAGCCAGGTTTGGACGTCTTCACCAATCTCTGCATTGCTCTGAGACATAATATGGCTTCGCTCTTAAACCCCGAAGCTTTCACCACACCCGCAGGCATGCTGAGCTTTCGGATTATTAAATTTAAATATCTGATTCAGTCCTTCACGGACAAAATCCACTTCTGTGCCATCGATAAACGGCATGGCTTTGCGCGGAACATACAGCCGGGCGCCGTCGCGCTCAAACAACATATCCTCTGCATCCGCCTGATTAATCATTTCAAAAACATAACCAAACCCGGCACAACCGGATTGTTTGACACTCAGGCAAAGCCCGATACTGTCCGGGGTATTTTTCATCAGTGTCACAATCTGTTTTGCAGCAGCCACTGTCAGTGTGATCCCTGTCCAGTCGTTGTCATTCAGTGAAAAGGTTTCCACCGGGTTGGTGCTGTGTGTTGCCATTATTGACCTCATAAAATTCGACGGGAGCTCTCCGTAAACACCATGTTAATGATAATATTTCTCACTTCAACCACTTGCTTTGAAAGGACATTCCGATTATTGCTTAAATAATAGACAAGTGTATCAGACAAGCGTTATCATTTTTGAGCGAAAAGTGAATTAATTTATTGTTTGTAAAAGAGATTATTTATCAATGATAAATGCTCATTACCGTACCGATCAGTACAGTATCAATGGCACAAAAGGAACATTATAAATACGACTTTTGCAGAGAAGTGCCGGTACACGGAAATTCCGGGCAGAATTCACGTAATACCGGCTGATATGTTGCTCAGATGTTATTTTTTTGACCCACGCAGAATCGCAGTGGTCAGACGGGAAATACAGCATAACCGCTGCTGTTCATCAAAAATCTCAATAGACCAGACCTGCTGATTGCGCCCGAGGTGTACCGCCTTACAATAACCGGTAACAACACCACTGCGCACCGCACGGACATGGTTAGCATTAATCTCAACACCGACCACGGTTTCATCCCCTTCACTGCACAGATATCCGGCTACCGAGCCGAGGCTTTCCGCCAGTACCACCGATGCCCCGCCGTGCAGCAGGCCGTGCGGCTGTTTGGTCCGGTCATCGACCGGCATCGTCGCGATCAACTGCTCCGGCTCCACTGCCGTGAAGACAATGCCCAGGTGGCTGAGCATATTCCCTTCCGAGATGCGATTCAGTTCTGCCGGTGTTGCAGGTCGTTTCCATATCATTAATAAGCTCTCCGCGTCGTGTTTTATCCCGCTATCAGGATACCAGTGTCAGCAGCGCCTGCAACGGGTGCAGCATCACGTTACCTTCCATCCGCTTTACCTGGCTGCGGCAGGAGTATCCGGTAGTCAGGCAGCGTTCTGATGGCAGCGACTGGTACGGCTGCGCCCAGGAAAGCTGATAGATTCCTTTCGAACGCGCCAGGTTCGGCATCTCATGACCGTAAGTCCCCGCCATACCGCAACAACCGGTACTGACCGATTGCAGTGTTGCACCAAAACGGCGGAACAATTTCTGCCAGATTTTTACACTGTCCGGCAGTGCAGTGGACTCGGTACAGTGGCTGAACAGATACCAAGGGGGAGTATCCCCACTGACATCTTTCACCGGTAATAAATCCGTATATTCCGTCAGAAATTCATGGACTAACATCACGCGGAACTGCTGTTTCTCCGGTGGCAGAACGGTTTTGTATTCATCGCGGTAACAGAGCACCAGCGCCGGATCGACACCCGCCATCGGGCAACCGAGCCGCGCCACCCGGTTGAGGAAATCCGCTGTTTTGTTTGCCGTGCGGGCAAACCGGGAAAGAAAACCTTTAATATGCTGCGCTTTTCCGTTCGGGCTGAACGGCAGCAGCACCGGCTGAAAACCAAGCTTTTCCGCCAGCGCGGCAAAATCGGCCACCACTTTTGCGTCAAAATAGCTGGTGAACGGATCCTGAACAATAAAGAGATAACGTCCGGCCCGGCGCTGTTCCTCACTCATGCTTTCCAGCATTTCCAGGGTGACGGAAACCGCGTTGCTCCCCGCCAGCTGCTGTTTCAGTGACGGTGACGACAGCAGCGGTAAATCCGTCATACCCACTGTTTTTTCACTGAGTTTCTGCACCCACGGCTGTTTCAGGAAAAAGTTAAACACCTTTGGCGCTTTCGCCATCAGCGGCGCACCGGCTTCCACATTCGCCACCAGATGGTCACGCAGCGGGCGCAAATAGCGCCCGTGATAGAGTGCCAGAAACCGGGCGCGGAATTCCGGAACATCAATTTTTATCGGGCATTGTGTGGAGCAGGCTTTGCAGGCCAGACAACCGGACATCGATTCCTTCACTTCATGGGAGAAATCATATTCCCCGCGGGATGCCCGCCGCGTATTGCCGATTTTTTCAATCAGTCCGCGCAGAGAAATCCGGCTCTGCGGTACAGCCTGTGATAACAGCGCCGGGTCCGTGCCCTGCTCTGCCAGCAGCCGCAGCCACTCTCTCACCAGTCCGGCACGGCCTTTCGGTGAATGAAAGCGCGATTGCGTCACTTTCATTGACGGGCACATCGGACTTTTGACATCAAAATTAAAACACAGGCCGTTGCCGTTACAGTTCATCGCTCCGGAAAAGGTATTTCTGACCTCAACGGGGATCGTTCTGTCATAGGTGCCGCGCTTAATAGCATCCACCTGCATCATTGGTGCGTCACGGGTTAACGGCGCACAGATTTTGCCGGGATTAAGCCGGTTTTCCGGGTCAAATGCCCCTTTGATACGGCGCAGTTCGCGATACAGCGTGTCACCGAAAAAAGCCTCACTGTACTGCGCCCGGAATCCTTTACCGTGCTCACCCCACAGCAGTCCGCCGTATTTGGCAGTCAGCGCAACGATATCATCGGAAATCTGCTTCATCAGCATTTCCTGTTCCGGTGAGCACATGTCCAGCGCCGGACGCACGTGTAGCACACCCGCATCCACATGACCGAACATGCCGTATTCCAGATGATGGCTGTCCAGCAGCGCGCGGAACTCAGTGATGTAATCCGCCAGATGTTCCGGCGGCACACAGGTATCTTCGACAAACGGGATCGGTTTTGCCGCCCCTTTACTGTTACCGAGCAAGCCCACCGCTTTTTTGCGCATTGCATAAATACGCTCAATACCACTCAGTTCACGGCAAACCTGATAGCCAATCACACCCGCCTCATTATTTGCCATCAATGAATCCAGACGTTCACACAGTGACGCAACCTGTCCGTCGATAAGCGCTTCATCATCCCCGCAAAATTCAACGATATTTAATCCCAGCAGGGTTTTATCCGGCACATCCGTGATCAGTTCACTGACGGAATGCCAGACGATATCTTCCCGCGCCAGATTCAGCACTTTTGAATCCACGGTTTCCACTGACAGCGCCTGAGCCGCCACCATAAACGGTGCATTGCGCAGCGCGGAATCAAATGCATCATATTTGACATTCACCAGGCGGCGCACTTTCGGGATTGGCGTGATGTTGAGTTTTGCCTCAGTGATCACCGCCAGTGTGCCTTCCGAGCCGGTCAGGAGACGGGTCAGATCAAAGGTCTGCATATCATCACTGAAAACATGGCGCAGATCATAACCGGTCAGAAAACGGTTAAGTTTCGGAAAGCTGTCCAGGATGGTTTGCCGGTGAGTTTCACAGCTCTCCAGTGTGGTGCGGTAAAGTTCCCCGGCCACACTTTCCTCCTGTGCACAGCGTCGTGCCTCACTGACCGGCAGCGGTACGGTATCCAGCAAATCGCCGTTAAGCAATACCGAGCGCAACCCCAGCACATGATCAGACGTTTTGCCGTACACCAGTGAGCCCTGCCCGGAAGCGTCAGTGTTAATCATCCCGCCCAGCGTGGCACGGTTGGAGGTGGATAACTCCGGTGCGAAAAAATAGCCGTACGGTTTCAGATATGCATTGAGCTGATCTTTAATCACGCCCGCTTCCGCCCGCACCCAGCCCTGCTCCGGGTTAATTTCCAGGATACGATTCATATAGCGGGATAAATCGATCACCACCCCGTTATTCAGCGACTGACCATTAGTGCCCGTACCGCCGCCGCGCGGAGTAAAAGTAACCGACCGGAATTCATCCTGTGCGGCGAGGCGCATCACCAGAATCACATCGGCGGTTGAACGCGGGAAAACGATTGCCTGCGGCAGAAGCTGATAAATACTGTTATCGGTCGCGAGTGTCAGCCGGTCGCCATAGCGGGTGGTAGTATCACCGGTAAATCCGCTTTCATTGAGGGCGTGAATATAACGTTCAACCGCTGGGCTTACCTGAGGGGAGTGCGTTAATCGTGGGATCATTATCTGCGGCTCTTTTATCATAAATGGTCACATTGCAAATCTGACAATATAATTATGTGGTTAACTCTTCATTCTGATGCATGATTCATGAGAGAATATTCACCTTAACACACAATGTATTCATTTTGCGCCTGCAATAAAATAACGCAATATTCGCGCTCCTTTATCGGGAACAACCAGTTAATTTATTTACAAAGGGAAACTTATCCGTGGAAAAATCGCAACCGGGTTATGATTTACCTAAACTAATATTCGCCGTCGGAGCGATATCAATTCTCATTGTCATTAGTTTTTGGGTATTAAGTCCGTTTCTTCCGGGCTTCGTCTGGGCAGGTATGATAGTCATTGCCACCTGGCCGGTTTATACCGCTATCCGCCGCCGTGTCCGTAACAGCCGCTGGATAGCCGCATCCATTATGGTCATGCTGATTATTCTGTTGTTTGTCTTTCCGCTGGCTTTGCTTATCAACAGTATCGTCGAAAACAGTGAACCGCTGATGCGCTGGGTCAAATCTCCGGGGCAGCTGACACTGCCGGAGCTGTACTGGCTTGACTCAATCCCGGTTATCGGGCCGAAACTGTTTGCCAGCTGGACAACCCTGGTCGCCAGCGGCGGTAACGCCATGATGGCAAAAATCCAGCCTTACCTCGGACAGGGCGCGGCCTGGTTCCTGACACAGTTACTGAGTGCCGGTAAATTCCTGTTCCACCTGGCGATTATGCTGCTGTTCAGTGCCCTGCTCTACCTTCAGGGCGAAGAAACAATGCGCGGCTTCCGTCATTTCGCCCTGCGTCTCGCCGGGATGCGCGGTGACGCCGCCGTGTTGCTGGCAGCCATGTCTGTACGCGCTGTGGCGCTGGGGGTTGTGGTCACCGCATTAACCCAGGCGATTATCGGCGGACTGGGTCTGGGGCTGGCCGGCGTACCGTTTGCCGCGATTCTGACTGTACTTATTTTTATCTGCTGTGTGGCACAACTCGGCCCGCTGCTGATTATGATCCCGTCCATCATTTATCTGTTCTGGACAGGCGATACCACCTGGGCTGTGGTGATGATTGTCTGGGCCGGTATAGTTGCCACCATGGATGGCATTCTGCGTCCGTATCTCATCAAAATGGGGGCAGATTTACCGATGGTTCTGATTCTGACGGGTGTTATCGGCGGGATGTTATCACTCGGCATGATCGGACTCTTTATCGGCCCTGTCGTGCTGGCCGTTTCTTACACACTGCTGAAGGCATGGATGAATGATGTGCCAAAGCCATCAGATGACCTGACGGAAGTTCGTGCTTATATGGAAGAACAACTCTCGGAAAAAGAATAAGTTTTTAATCAGAGGTGCCGGAACGCACCTCTGATATATTTAATTAATTATTCAATTATGGTTCATAAATAGCATTAATAATTTGAAATATTAATATACATTGAGAAAAATATACCGGACTTATTCCCGTTACGGACAGAGGTTCTGAATATATTTCACTTATCTAACAATCAGTAAATATATATATTGAGACAATTCTTAATGCAGGCATATCTTAATTATTTTAATATATCCGCCATCAAGTAACGAATTAAAAGGTATTGTTATTTATTACAATGATACCTTCCGAATACAAATATTGCTGTGTGTAGTCTTTGCCTGTCAGCCCATGATAGGCTTTTTTTTTGCCTGTAATTCAGGATATCTGATTTGGTTTTATTTTGATTTGCCTTAAGTGCTGACGGATATTCTAACATCGAATACCAAAAAAAAGCCCGAAATAATCCGGGCTTTTAATCATTTTAAATGACTGAATCAGTGATTTTCTGCTAATGAAATCCAGGTTTTCACTACAGTATCCGGATTAAGCGAAACACTGTCGATTCCCTGCTCCATAAGCCAGGCCGCAAAATCCTGGTGATCGGATGGTCCCTGACCACATATTCCCACATATTTGTTACGTGCTTTCGCCGCGTTGATCGCCATCGACAGCAGCGCTTTCACCGCATCGTTGCGCTCATCAAACAGCGTGGAAACCACACCGGAGTCACGATCCAGACCCAGCGTCAGCTGTGTCATGTCGTTGGAGCCGATAGAGAAACCGTCGAAATACTCGAGGAACTGGTCAGCCAGCAGTGCGTTTGACGGGATTTCACACATCATAATCAGGCGCAGGCCATTTTCGCCGCGTTTCAGACCATGAGCCGCCAGTTCATTCACCACGGCTTCTGCCTGTGCCACAGTACGGACAAACGGGATCATCACTTCGACGTTAGTCAGATCCATATCATTACGCACACGTTTCACTGCTTCACATTCCAGTGCGAAACAATCACGGAAATCATCATGCACATAACGACCGGCACCACGGAAGCCCAGCATCGGGTTCTCTTCATGCGGTTCGTAGATATCCCCGCCGACCAGGTTGGCATATTCGTTGGATTTAAAGTCAGACAGACGGACAATCACTTTCTTCGGATAGAACGCCGCGGCAATCGTGGCAATCCCTTCAACCAGGCGACCGATATAGAATTCCACCGGATCATCATAGCCCTGCATCATACTGCGGATTTCCGCCTGTAATTCCGGGGTCTGCTGATTAAATTCCAGCAGTGCGCGCGGGTGTACACCAATCATACGGTTGATGATAAATTCCAGACGCGCCAGACCGACACCTTCATGCGGCAGGCAGGCAAAGTCAAATGCACGGTCAGGGTTACCGACGTTCATCATGATTTTGGTGCCCACTTCCGGCATTTTATCGATTTCAGAAGAGTGGATATCAAAATCCAGTTTGCCGCCGTAGACGTAACCGGTATCCCCTTCAGAACAGGAAACCGTCACTTCCTGACCTTCTTTCAGGAGTTCGGTGGCATCACCGCAACCAACCACCGCCGGGATCCCCAGCTCACGGGCAATGATTGCCGCATGGCAGGTACGGCCGCCACGGTTGGTCACAATCGCCGCGGCTTTCTTCATGATCGGTTCCCAGTCCGGGTCAGTCATATCAGTGACTAACACATCACCCGGCTGAATACGATCCATCTGGCTCAGGTCATGGATAACTTTGACCACACCGGCACCGATACGGTGACCGATTGCACGGCCTTCAACCAGCACATTGCTCTGGCCGTTCAGCTGATAACGTTCCATCACCTGCTGATTGGAACGGACAGTTTCCGGACGTGCCTGCACGATATACAGTTTGCCGTTGTTACCGTCTTTCGCCCACTCGATATCCATCGGACGACCGTAGTGTTTTTCAATGGTAACAGCCTGTTTTGCCAGCTCTTCCACTTCACTGTCGGTCAGTGAGAAACGTTTGCATTTTTCTGCATCCACATCCTCAATACGCACCTGTTTGCCGTGACTGGTGTCATCCGCATAAACCATCTGGATTTTCTTGGAACCCATGGTACGGCGGACAATGGCCGGACGGCCTTTTGCCAGGGTTGGTTTGTGGACATAAAACTCATCAGGGTTTACCGCACCCTGCACCACCATCTCACCCAGCCCGTAAGCGGATGTAATAAAGACCACCTGGTCAAAACCGGACTCGGTATCGATAGTGAACATCACGCCGGAAGACGCGAGGTCAGAACGTACCATGCGCTGAACACCGGCAGACAGCGCAACACCACGGTGGTCATAGCCCTGATGCACGCGGTAAGAAATCGCGCGGTCATTAAATAATGAAGCAAATACGTGCTTGATGGCGACCATAATCGCATCAATGCCCTGCACGTTTAAGAAGGTTTCCTGCTGTCCCGCGAAGGAGGCATCCGGCATATCCTCAGCCGTTGCGGAAGAACGCACAGCAAAAGATGCGCCTTTCTCGCCTTCGGACAGCTGTTCATACGCCTGACGGATATCCTGCTCAAATTCCGCGGAGAACGGGGTATCAATTACCCATCCGCGGATCTGTGCACCGGCTTTCGCCAGCTGGTTGACATCGTCAACATCCGTTTTATCCAGCAGCTCATAAATACGCTGGTTGACGCCACTTTGCTCAAGAAAGTCATTGAAGGCCTGTGCCGTGGTGGCAAAACCATTGGGAACAGACACGCCTAATCCGGAAAGATTGGTTATCATTTCACCTAAAGACGCATTTTTACCACCGACACGGGGTACGTCATTCATACCTAATTGGTTATACCAAAGTACATTACACGGGGTTTGACCATTGTTGGACATTGCAAGCAATCCTTTTAACATTCAAAAGAAGGTAAAATCGGAAATACGGGCTCTGCTGAGCATCAGAAACAGATTATCACAATGTTTGTAAGAATATAGACAGGTGAATCGATCAACCCGATTACAATATTTTTTTATCCTTTATAATCATGTTTTAATTTATTTGTGCCGTTGCTCCGGATTATCGATTCAGCAAAAAACATAGGAAAATAAATAACATGTCTATCACAACCGGCTCATCTTCTGATACACAAAATAAAGAAACACGGAGTGTCTTCTTTATTTCTGACGGAACGGCGATTACGGCGGAAGTATTAGGTCATGCTGTATTGTCTCAGTTCCCTATTGATATTATCGCTTACACTCTGCCTTTTGTGGCAACCGTAGAGCGTGCGCTGGAAATCAGACAAAAAATCGATACCATTTTTGAAACCACCGGGTTACGCCCGCTGGTGTTCTACTCCATTATCTGTCAGGACGTGCGCGAAGCCATTACCGGCAGTCAGGGCTGCTGCCAGGACATCGTCCAGACCCTGGTGGCACCGATTCAGAAAGAGATTCAGATGGAACCTCAGCCGATGTTCAACCGGACGCATGGTTTATCCAAACGCAATCTGAGCCAGTATGACGCCCGGATCGCCGCCATTGATTTCGCGCTGGCGCATGATGACGGTGTTTCCCTGCGTAATATGGATCAGGCTCAGGTGATTCTGCTCGGCGTTTCCCGCTGCGGTAAAACCCCGACCAGCCTCTACCTGGCGATGCAGTTCGGTATCCAGGCCGCCAACTATCCGTTTACCGCAGATGATATGGACAATCTGCAGCTGCCTGCTGCCCTGAAACCGTATAATAAAAAACTATTCGGTCTGACCATTGATCCTGAACGTCTTGCCGCTATCCGGGAAGAGCGCCGTGAAAACAGCCGCTACGCCTCAATCCGCCAGTGCCGGATGGAACTGGCAGAAGTGGAAGCACTGTACCGCAAACACAAAATCAGCTACCTCAACACCACTAACTATTCGGTGGAAGAGATATCGACAAAAATCATCGATTCTCTGGGATTAAACCGCCGTATGTTCTGACAGCGGAAACGGTTAAGTGGATCACATTCCCCCTGTGCTCCACTTTCTGCAATTGTATCTTGTAATCATCACGTTTTCGTTTATTGTGATCGGTATCACTGTGGTTTCACACAGCAACTGACCGAATTCAGAGACAGCATTAATCTATGGAAAAAACGGATGAACTGCGCACACGGGCAATAGACAAACTGATCACCCCGTCTGCGCTGGCCGGCGAGTTTCCGGCCACAGCAGCAATTACTAAGAATGTCGCCACATCACGAACCCGCATTGAACGCATTTTAACCGGTGACGACCCGCGTCTGCTGGTGATTGTCGGCCCCTGCTCTGTGCATGACCCGATTGCCGCACTGGATTACGCACAACGCCTGAGCGAGCTTCTGCCAAAATACAGCGCGCGCCTTGAAATTGTGATGCGTACCTATTTTGAAAAACCGCGTACGGTGGTCGGCTGGAAAGGCCTGATTTCAGATCCGCGTCTGGACAACTCCTGTCAGGTCAATGAAGGTATCCGGCTGGCACGCAAACTGCTGATCGACGTTAACGCACTGAATGTCCCGACAGCCACCGAGTTTCTCGATATGGTCACCGGGCAGTATATTGCGGATCTGATCAGCTGGGGGGCAATCGGTGCCCGGACCACGGAAAGCCAGATCCACCGCGAAATGGCCTCCGCACTCTCCTGCCCGGTCGGCTTCAAAAACGGGACTGACGGCAATATCAAAATTGCGATTGATGCTATCCGAGCCGCACAGGCCGGTCATATGTTCCTGTCACCGGATAAAGACGGTCAGATGACCATTTACCAGACCAAAGGCAATCCGTTCGGGCACATTATTATGCGCGGCGGCAAAACACCGAACTATGCCGCCGGTGATATTGCACACGCCTGTGATCAGCTGCGCCAGTTTGACCTGCCGGAACATCTGGTGATTGATTTCAGCCACGGTAACTGTCAGAAAATCCACCGTCGTCAGCTGGATGTCGCCAAAGATGTCGCACAACAGATTAAAGACGGTTCGCGGGCTATCGCCGGTGTTATGGCGGAAAGCTTTATTCAGGAAGGCACACAAAAACTGGTCAATCACAAAGCGCCTGTGTACGGGCAGTCAATTACTGACCCGTGCCTGAGCTGGGCGGATACCGTCACCTTACTGGATATTCTGGCTGACGCGGCGAATGCCCGTTTCGGCTGATTTTTTTCCTTATTATGAAACAGGATGCCCGGCATCCTGTTTATTCATCACTCATAGTTATCATTTACACACCATATAGTTGAGATACAGCTCACTTTTTCCATGTAAATCCCCCCTCCGGAAAGAAATCGCTTGTACAGATTCCATCATCTGCTGATAATAATTTGCGAGTGAGAATTGATATCAAATAAAATTATATGACTGAAAATAATCAGAATTCTGTGATATCCGGACGTTCCGGATATAAAAATACAGCAACAAATAAGATCACCGTTATCAGCAGCGAGGCACTCCTGGGGCCTCAGCAACGCATTATTATCCACCATCAGAATGATAGTACATATAATAAATTCATTATTTATCAATGCAATATGTGAATTTATATCACCGTAAAATATGATCATGAGCATCGTTATGTACACACATCTAATGATTGCTAATGACTGTTCTTGACATCTGCCGGTTGCACATCCAAACTAATACTGTATATTTAAACAGTGAAATAAGAGGTGATCACATGCTCCGTATTGATGTTATTTTCAGCAGCAACCAAAAAGAGATAATACCACCCGGTACATTTGAGGCACTGGAAAAAGAAATTGATCGAAAGTTTCGGGCTCAGTATCAGGATATGAACGTTCGTATTGCGTGGGGAACCAATGCAACGATGTCAGTAACGGGCGGGAAAAATGACAAGGACAACAAAAAAATAAAGGAGATACTGCAGGAGATTTTTGAGGATGGCAGTTGGGTGCCTGAAACGACAGACGCTGCTGATGATGTAGAATATTTTGATAAGTAAGCGACAGCCGCGCCGGGCATCCACCAGCGCGGCTTTGTTTTATTTACGTTGTGGCCGGAAAATACCGGTAAATCGTCGATACCCCCACGCCATAAATAATTGCCAGCTGCTGCCGTGAATGACCTTTATCCAGCGGCAGCCTGTTTGAACCCGGTCTTATCTGACTGGTGGTGTGGGCCACGCCACTGTATCTCCGGGGGATGGATCTACCGCCTGCACCTTCTGCACGTACAGCATCCATTCTTTGAGCCTGGCTTTATCTTCGTCCGTGATAATGCCGAGCATTAACTGAGTCCGCCACAGCTCCGTTTTTTCGCTGGCTTCTGCAAGCAGCGCCTGCTTTTTGTGTTCGGCATCATTAATCAGCCGTGACTGTGCAACGGGCGGATTTAAATACGCCTGTGTCTCTTTGGCTGACATTTCCGTCATGCTTTTTAAATTCTCACGAATTTCAAAGAAAACCGGAAAAACAGCGTCATACTCTGCCTCAAGCTGCTGATAGTCTGTTTTTACACGGTTAAACTCCCGGGCCGCCTCATCATATATGATGGTTTTTTCCTCAACATCCCGCATCAGGGTGGCCGTTTCCTCTGTATCGGTATTCTCACTGTCTTCCGGACTCTCAAATATCTGGTTAAGCCGGGTTTTTGCTTCATTCAGTTCATGCTCTGCATGCCGGAGTCGGCTGTCTGCATCAGTCAGTTCCGGCTCCTTTTCAGAGAGCAGGGATTCCAGCACAGCCAGCCCCGCAACCTGTGATAAACATATATCGTCATAAGCGTACACAGCGTTTTCTTTATTTTTGTAATATTTCATCGTTACCTCAACTCAGACCATTTATCCAGGCTGTTCGCCTCTACTCTGTATGTACTGCCTGCGGGGATAATGGCAGACCCCGATGCCATGCGCGTAAATCCCGAATCAGACCCGCCGGTGCCTGAATTTGAAACAGTGACACCATCGACATAAATCACTAATGACGCCATGGCGAGGGCAGGTACGGTACTTGCAAACAGGGCAATCGTCCGCCCGCTGGTATTCGTATAATTAACACCAAGATTCCGGGTACTTTTTACATCAGACCACCGCTGACCTGCGCCGAATACTTTTATCGCGGCAACCGCATCAGTAACCGCTTTCTGACTCATGACATTCGCTGTCGATGCGCCGGTCGTCTGCAAAATATCACTTTTTGCTGCTGTGCCTGCCCCCGTCACCTTCGCTAACGCTATCGCGCCGTCATTAATTTCACCGGTTGGTGTGACACGAAAAATAGGCACAGGTGCGGCACCGGACAGGTCAGCGACTGCAAACATACCGGTATTACTGATTTCAACACCATAATTACCGTTCGGTGATGACATAAGTACCGCTGACGTTCTTGTTGAAAACCGATCACCATCGGCTTTGGTATTTGCCAGGTCAGTCACCGCTTTCTGGCTCATCACGCTCGTTGTTGATGCGCCCGGCACCTGAACGACTGCGGTTTTGTCGAGTTTGCCGCTGACATCAGTAATCCCAGCTTTTTTACCGAGTTCGGTTGTCAGAAGCTGTTGTGACACCACCTTGCCGGTATCATTTCCCAGCTGCTGAGCGATATCCGCTTTATCGATTTTTTTAAGCAGCTCCAGCTTTAAATACGGATGGGTGACGTAATCGCCATTGCCGATAATCCGGCCGATCGCCTCCGCAAGCTGGGTGTCATTATTTTTATCCTGGGGAACTCCTGCTTTTGTCAGCACACCCAGAATTTCCCGCTGAACGGAATTAAGCCAGGCAGCATCAAGAATTGTCGGCACGATGCCGGCGGCCACATTGCCGTTTGTCCATTCGCCGTTTTTATCGGCTGTACTGGTGACATCACCAATTTTTTTCATAATAAGGCCTCACTCAGTGAAGGTGATAATTAGTCGTTGATAGTCAGGGTTTACTGGTCGTAACCGACCTGAAGGAACGTGTGAGAAGGTGAAATCTGATTAAACTGGCACTCGAGGTAATGTTCCCCCCACGAACGCAGCGGCTCACCGCAGTAACTGCTCCCGGCAACCGCATATGTCAGCTGTGTGTTTCCGGCGTTGATACGCCAGACGAACGGCCATTCATCACCGTTCAGTGCGTCACCACAGGATGAAAGCCCCGCTCTTGCCTGCCGGAATTCGGTAATGGTGATGCTGTAACCCATCTCGGCAGCCAGGCTGATGTAATAGGGTTTTGACATCCCGCCGGTGCGCAGCAGTTTTGAAAGAACTGCGGATTGTCGTTTCGGGATGGTATCCATTTCCCCGATCGCACAATCATCCGGCAGACCGAGTGTTTTTTCCCACTCCGGCAATAACGTTGTGGCTGTCCCGGGAAACGCGCCTTCGAGCAGCTGAACAGCATCAATATCCGAAGCTTCATAACTACGTGCCAGAGCGCGGAGAACAGCATGCATATCTGATCCCGGCCGCCAGTCCCATGCCATACCCTGCGGAGCCAGACCAATCATAGCCTGAGTGTAATCATCAGCAGTGTAATTCATGTGTAAGACACCTCCCCGCGCTGCGCCAGCTCACCGGTACTCAGAATAATATTTTCAGCCGGTTTTCTCAGGACGAAACCGGTAGTGCCCGGGATATCAGCAATCGCATACTGCAGATCGGAAAGGTAGATTTTTGCGCCGCCGGTCGGATCACTGTCCCGGAAAAACACATCATCAATAGCCTTAGCTATCTGCTGATGCAATCCGGAGGTTGCACGGCTCAGTCCTTCAATTTCAAAATCTATCTTTTTCGCGATTGGGGAACATACCCATACCACCGCCGTGACCGTCTGCACATCCCAGATATGATCTGCCACACGTAACTGGTCACCGGTGGCATGAACGGCATAGTCTTCTTTAGTGGCCGGTCCGTCAGTCCCCTGCGGAAACCCGCCATTGCCGTTGTCGTCACACATGATGTAAATACCGACCGACCCGGCCCCCAGCAGGCGGCGCTTCACCCAGGCACGGGTAATTCCGGGTACTTCTTTTGCCCAGCCTTCATAGTCAGTATCGCTTCCGCCCTGAGGGGGCTTTTGGTATGCGTGCAGAACACGCTGGCGAAAAAGCTCTTCGTTCTCAATATCACTGCCGCCGGTGATCGGCTCAACCGCAACGCAATCCGAAGAAACGCCGGAGATGGCGATCTCAAGTGTCAGTTTTGTGCCTGCCGGCGAGTTGCCCGCAGCACCGCCGCCATAAATGTTATCGTCAATGCCGGGCAGAATAGCTTCAACAGACGCAAAGCCTTTCCCGTCCGCGTTGATATGAGTTTCAGTTACAGACTGGTACCGGTATCCGTCACCCCGCGTCATCACCGTCCCGGCCGGAATGATGCTTCCCGGAACACCGTCAAACTGCACCTTCTCACAGGTGGATTTGTTCGGGGGTTTGCGGTACACCCGTTTCATTGCCCCCCATCCTGCCAGATGTTCATCTGTTGCGGTAAACGGGGTTGCCTGCTTTGCAATATAATCCAGGTAGGCATAATGCAGATGGGCCATACCGGCATCCATATCCGCCAGTACCCGCATATTGGAATACCGCAGCAGCGCACCGGGTGTTTTCAGTTCATTGCGCAGGAAATTCCGGTTCTGCTCCCGCAGATCAGTCAGCGTTTTACGCTTAAACGGCATTTATTGTTTCTCCCATACCCAGTAAAAACGCAGATCTTCCGCACCGGCATCCGGCCGTTGATAACGGATAACCATGTTCAGCCGCTGCGGCCACACTATTTGTGTCCGGATCTGAATATCAGGCACAACACCGTCCGTTATCATCCATGCCAGCGCCTCACGGGCGTAATCCTCTGCTTTCCTTGCAACCTTCGTGGTCAGTTTCTGACGCCTCAGTAACCAGAGGCGGGAACCGATAAACCCATCCGTTCCGGTATCCGCCCACCAGCCACGCCTGTGCTCATCCTCATAATCATCGTCGTTGTGCGCCCGGCGATCAGTGAACAGGCTGATGATAATCGCCGACTGCAGGTCATCACCGGAAATCAGGTCGCCATTGCCGGTTTTCCAGTACGCCCGCAGTGTATCCGCGTTCCACCAGGAAGAAATATCAGACATCAGACTGTCTCCTTAATCGACTTACTGGTTTTGGTGGCACTTCCCGGTTCCACATTTTCCACATCGTGATTATGCGAGTTATAACTGTCCCGCAGCGCTTTCAGTGTGGACGGGTTACTTTCGTAGTTATCAATGACATCACCGGACACTTTCAGGATCGGCGTATTCAGCACCACTTCTGTTTTGGCGTTGACCGTCACCTTATCGGCGTTATTGATGGTCACGTCTTTATCTTTGGCCTCAATCACAATGCCGTTTTCTGTCATGTGGATGTACATGCCCCACAGGTTGTACATCACGCTTTCACCGGCAGAGAGTCCGGTATGCCGCGAACCGGGATGATTGCTGCCGATGACCACCGCACTGGAGCGGTTACCGCCGAGATAGGCAATCAGAACATCCGACCCCGGCGGCAGAGAGGAGGAAAAGCCGAATTCTGTCATACGATAAGTGCCGTCCCTGACTTCCAGCGCGGTGCTGTACTGGATGGTCTGAATCGCACCGTCATCTTTGGTGAGGCTGGATTTACCGGCACCTATCATCATCGCCATACGGGTTTTTAAATCACGGACCTGATCGCTCATCGTCACACCCTTATTACCTGGTAAAATTCGTACGGTTCCGCAATGAAGGCTTCCGGCGGCATCAGTTGCAATGTAGCCCTGGTTCCGCCCGCATCCCGCAGATAGGTCACATCAGATAATGTCCAGAATTTATCCGTCACACCAAGAACAGGGATGTTTATCGGGATCAGCGTATTCGGCTCCCACAGTTTCCCGGAGGCATCCCGCCAGCTGTCGACCATCACGCTCAGGATTTTTGAACGCCCGTAACGGCGGTTCATTTCCCAGTCGATACTTTCCTGCTCCCGTTTTGCCGTGATCAGGGTACTTTCGATAATGGTGATGTAATTCCGGTACCGCATTTTCCCCGCTTCCGGATCCCGCGCTGCCGCGTTTTGTACTGCTGACACATCCCCGGAAAATGGCGTAACAGACAGAGATACGCCGGTATAATCGGAATAGCGATCCGCCATGGAATCCGAAAAATCAGCGCTTTCAATATTTTTACCCTGCTCCACGCCGCTGGCTGCCACCTTGTCACTGACGCGGGTCAGCAGCAGATTTCCGTCAGGCTGTTCGTAATACAGCAGCGCAGAATACCGGCAGCAGCGCTCGATCACCTGCTGTGAAGACTCTCCCCAGTTCAGGGTGAATTGCGGGATAATCTGCAACCCGCTATCAGAAACCGAACTCGATACCTCAATGCTGTACCACTTCGCCAGTTTCTGTGCGATTTGCAGGGCATTTGACTGGCTGATCACGTTGTTCGGCCAGTTGGCGGAGCAGTCCACCAGATCCTGACACTTTCCCCGGCCTGACACGCTTATCTGGTGCTGATTTTTATTAATCTGCCCGTTCCAGGTGTCGATATAACCGGTAATAACCCGGTCCTGACCGAGAAACACCTCACAGGGATCACCCGGCTTAAACAGCTGCTTCTCATCCGTCGCCGGGTAGTAATCCATCAGGCTGATTTCAAAATCGTTCGGCAGCCGTTCAATACCCCGGGTAACCCGGACACTGTCCCAGCCGGAAATACGCTTTCCGTTTATCACCAGCGACAGTTCTTCGGTTTTTTTTGTCTCTTCCGTCATTTTTTCAGTGCCTTAAATCTGACCGGCATAAACGCCGGATGCCGGGGCTGAATCTCCATCACCAGTTCATCACTGCGGTCAGCATCCTGATAAAGACGGTTTGCCACATTGAGAGACGGCAGCACTGACGGCAGGGAATAAGACGACAGGCGACCGCTCTCCGAGCCTTTATCGGTGAAGAAAATAACAACCTGCTCACGCAGGTTCAGAAGGGAAAGATAGATGTCATCCAGTGCCAAATCCCCGGTAATAGTCATAGCATCATCGAGAGACTCGCAGACCTCCCGCTGATATCCGGCGGCTTCGGTGCTGTTTGTCGGATCAGACTGTCCGGCAACAACCGAAAGTGCCGATGCCGCCAGCACGACCAGCATCATCTCAGTCAGGGCCGCGATTCTTTTATCCTGCTCTGTCTGCTGATATTCCAGACTGCGGAACCGGGATAGTGTATTCAGGATCTGCATCTTCTGGCCGGTATCACCATCCATTGTGATCAGGATGACAAACACCTGTTGTATCTGCGTAACAAACTCTTCCGGTGTTGCAGATTTACTGACTGCTGTGAGCGTTTTATCCAGTTTTTGCCGGTCAATAATTGCCTGATTCAGCGTTTTATCGATAATTTCACGGTCGTCAGCATCATCCCGGTGTATGCGTCTGCCGGTCGCCCCGGAAACAGCGCCCCCCGCACTGCCTTTCTGATAGCGCCCGTATTTACTACTGCCGAACACGCTGTTCAGTGAATTACTGAAGTTTGTGACCTCATTCACTGCACTGCCGGCCATATTGATCCAGAAATCTGCTGTTTGTTGCAGAGTCTTCATCATCTGTGTGACAGAGCGGACTTCACCTTTAATTATCGCGATTGTTTTCAGGGTAAGGTGTGCCGTCTCCTTCAGCCACTGCCCGAACGTCAGCTCACCGGTTTTTTCACTGTCGGTGATGGCAAACACTTTCAGGCCGGATTCGATAACCACCAGCTCAAATTCAAACACCCTGCCGCTTTCTGCGTTTTCAGATACCCGCAGGCCGCTCTCAGTCACGCTGACGGTCATTTCCCCGAGTGTCGGGTGAACCAGTGTTCCGGCCTCACCACTCTCACAGGCTGCCACCAGATTGTTACGCTGGGTGATAACATCCGGTGCGTCATACACCAGGCTGTCCTGAATCAGGAATCCCTTTATGGTGATCCGCCGGTTGCTGCGCCCCATGTCCTCGACCCAGGACTGATCGCGGTACGCATATTCGTGAATAGCCTGGCGGCGACCGAAAACACTTTCACCGCTGATCACACCGAACGGCACACCACGGAATGAAGCCTGCTGCAGGTGTTCTGACCAGTTCCAGTCCGGCTCAGTACCGAGCAGATCAGAGATGGCGTCTTTGATAATTGGCATGTGGGCTCCAACGACGAAACCCGCTGTTAAGCGGGATCCGAAATAGTGATGATTTAGGGGGCTATTTGAAGGAAAATACTTTTAAATCAACGGTAGTTATGTGATCCATTCAGGCAAAAAAACCTGCAGGCCATGGACGGCCTCGTGTTAATCCTCTTCGTACCGCCACAAACTACTTATGAAGTTTGCAGCGTCATCGCATGCTTTAATTTTCTTCGCATCTCCTGATGCTTTTATCTCAGCAGATCGAAAATGGCAATCAAGATCAGTCCAGCCGGATACGAACGAATAAACTATTATTCTTTCCATATCACTTCTGCACTGCTTTTCATCGCTTGATGAGTTGCAAATTGACTCAGTGAGATCATTTACAGTTTGTACAAAAGGACGTCTCTCTGCGCTGATGGCAAAGCAAGATACCAGCATCAGGAACAATAACGACTTTCTCATGTTAATACCGTTAGTAATTAGTTTCCCTCATGTTAATCATCTGGTGGTGCAAAGGAAAGCAAAACGGTGTGAACATTTGAGGTTGGCGGCAACAAAAAACCCGCCGGAGCGGGTTTAGTTTTAATCTTTAAACGTGATGACTGCACATGACAACACGTCAATTTCCGTCCTGCACAGTTCTCTGGCGTCATATGGTCGCGACCAATAGCAAAGCCAGTTTTCAACATCTTCTGCACTATACTCCTTACACGCGATACCTGACGCCATTGTGACAATGTCATCACCTGGGGCCGTAAGTTCGTATCCGTTCATAAGCAAAAAAACATACCCGCACATCATCGCGGTGCGCTTATTAGCATTTGCAAAAGGATGATTTTGTATAAGGCTTTCAATCAAAACGGATGACAGTTTAAACATGTCATCCGTCTGTTCGTAATATTTCGTTAAGCTAGGTCTCGCCTGTGAAGAGCTAAGCCCGTTTGGATTAATAATTTCCACGGGCTCGTTTGGTGTTTGCTTCTCAATCAGAAACCTATTGATAAATGCTATATCTTCTACAGATAAATAGTTAACACCATCAACAATCTCACCAAACGAACTAAGTGCCATTGATTACACCTTAGCCAACTCTTTCATCGCTGCTTCGTACCGAGAAAATCCGAAATCAACAGCATTTTTTACCTGAGCTTTATGTGAGCACTCATGACCAATCGCTGATCTTGGAGATGCAATATTGCTTTTGTCACGAGGCGGTATGCAAAGACGACTTGTCTTTTTCAGTGCGTGACTCATATGTATACCCTCATGGGTGGCTGTTTGCCAACAATCAAATTAATATGGAGCCATCTGCTAATGACCCTCAATCATTCTTATCAAATTTTTAGCAGGGTGATAAATATTCCCTAGGGTCATAATAGGGTCAAAGTGCTCCTTTGACAACCTCAGTTGTGTAATCTTTTACTGTTTTTTACTGTTTTTTATTGTCAATGTGAGTCATTCCGGACTGTTCCGTTTCGTTCCGATCTGTTCCATCTTACAGAAGATATTCTACGCTTGAATATCAGAAAATACCCGTATAGTTGCAAACTTTGTTACCCCACAGCCCACACCACACAACTCAGCACAGGGTAGCCCATTCTGTGGCTTAGTCACGGCATATTCATCGCAGTTGTCACCCTACCTTTAGGTTTTACGTTTACGCTGTTTTTTGTGCCGGTTTCTACATTAGTCAGGACTATTTCCAGTGTACCGCCTGATTTGTTATCCTGAAGTACCTGATATAACTGTTCAGTAAAAGCCAGTAACGCCTGAGTTGGATCCTTATCTATTTTAAATTCAGTCGCTGCTGATGCAGTATCTTGTTGCTGCTGATCCTGCTGCATGGCGAGAGTATCGCGCTGTTCACGAACTCGGTCTGGGTTGCGCCGCCCCTTCCAGCGGTCATCAGTAATAGAGTCCATAACACCCTCCATTACCTGTTCATAGCTGAAAGGCTGAGCCCCATTCTCAACCTTGATCATTGCGTTCATTAGTTTAGCCAGCACCTGAGGATCATGCATATTCAAGTTTTCATATGGCCCAAAGCCAGTCTGGTCAGAGACCATTTTTATGTATTCCTGCGTTTTATTTTCGCTGGCTGGTGCGTATTTTTCGATATAATCAGCGATTCTGTTTTTCCCTCTTTCCGCATCCAGCATTAGCTGACGTGACATTGCGGCAAATCCATCACGATATGACGAAAATACTGCCATAGTGTCGCCTTCCGGCCCCTGTAAACCAATCTGATTATCCGCTTCACGTAAGTTGCCTGGATTTTTATTGCGAAACCCTCTGCTGTTGGGGTTGTATTTGTCATGCTGAACCCAGTTATCAGGCACCTTGCTGTTCAGTGTTGGTTTGCTTTTTCCGGCTTCGGCCTGCGCTTTTTGTTTTTCCCATTGCTCGTTGTAGCGCTTATAAATCTCGCTGTACATCTCATCAGTTGGGTCTTTTGCTATCAGGCGAAGTTTTTCGAACCCGCTCAGGGTATCTTTATAATCATCATCTTTAAGTGCACGCTGAATAAGGTCTTCGCGCTTATCACCGTGGTAGAAGTTATCTTCCGTATCGTTTATACGCATCTGATGTTCTTTGATGTTTTTCATAGCTCCATCAAGATCACCAAAATCCGGAACCATACTGGGTGAATCAATAAACTCGTAAAGCGACCGTTGGATCTGATTCATTTTTCCGGTCAATTTCGCACCAACTTCATTTAACTGAGTGTCTACCTCAGTCATTCTTTCAGCGAACTCCCCATCCATAGTCAGATTGAATTTATCCGAGTTGTCCAGCCGCTCCTGTACTTTTTTTTCCCGGATCAGGGTAAGTATGTCGGGAGGAAGCTTCAGGTTATCGCGCAGTTCCCAGTTTCGGTGTTCCGGCAGCTTTTCAATTGCCTTTTCCAGGCTCAACAACGTTTTTGTCATGTCAACGCTGCCATCAGGTCTGCGGGCAATTTCGGCACCGATGCTTCGGATTGATGCCAGCAACTGATTATCCTGACCAATAACAGCCTGACTGAGTTTTTCGTAATACCCCTCCATCTGACTGCGGGCATCATCCTTACTGACGCCTTTCTGCTGCAATGCGCCACTAAGCCGGGTGCTTTCTTCAACCGTCATCCCGGTATTGGCGGCTGATGTGGTGATATTTTTACCTTCTTCGGACATACCCTTAATCAACTGGCCACCGCCGGTGATGATCGCACCGATACCACCGATACCGGCCAGCTTACCAGCAAGCGCACCGAAGTTTTTCAGCGGCGGGATCATGTCTCCGATATTCTGGACCCCGGCTTTAGCACCATCAGACACATCCCGGATCAGGTCACCAATACCGCGTAAACCGGTTTTTGAGTCATCACCGCCGAGTTTCAGTTTATCCCGTGCTTCATCCAGTGCCGGATTCAGACTACGGATCTTTTCCTCAAGAACCGTAATCTGACCGCTTGCACGGTCATCCGCATTCAGTTCAAAATCAAAGGCATTACCCGCCATAATTAATCTCCGCTTTTAATCTCTTCGGCCTGCTCAACCCACCAGTGCAGACGGCTTTTTGACAGGAGCCACGCATCACGCGGCCCCCACCGGTAAAAATAGGTCACCTTTGCCGCCAGCCGCTGCCATGACCGGAGAGCATTTATGCCAAAAAAGGGGTCAGAAAATCACGGCACTGTTTGAAGTCTGTGATCGCCATTTTTTTCAGTTCTGTTTCCGGAATTTCACTGACCAGGGAAATCAGCCGGCGCATACCGGGAAGCGAATTGCTGGCCTTATTCTGCACGTCGTAAAACTGCTCTACCTCGATAAGGCACGGCTCACGCAGGTTAACTTCCTCATAACGGACTTTGCCGTCATTGGATTCCAGCGGTTTACTCAGGGTGATGGTTTTAGTTGTTTCCACAATTAGTTCTCCGTTACCGAACGACCTTCAAAACGCACGTCAAACACGGCGTCTTCACTGTTTACTTCCTGAGTCTGAACAACCCAGAGCCCCTGACCGATGATGGTTTTGCCGTTTGCCAGTTCGGCCACCACGTTCACATTGGTCATGCCGTTAAAATCCGCCACAGTGGTACCGCCGGAATCACGGACACGCATTGCGATATACCCGGCGACCGGCTTTTCTTTGTAACCGTGGACAAAGTCCATACCGGTCAGGGTTTCGCGGGTGACCGTGGACGGACTGTATTTAAAGTCCGCCGCCACCATAATTGACATGCCGTTGACGGAGACGCGAGCCGTTCCCGCCAGACGGTTAGATGTATCGCCCATGATTTCTCCTTAATTGCCCGGCATCAGGCGGAACTGGTTAAGCAGCGCAAATACGCGCAGCTGGTTAATGAGGGTGCCGGTCCACAGGACATCAACACGGTTCGGGTTCTGGCTGTTGCGCTCGACTTTCAGACCTTTGGCAAAGCCTTTCGCGTCCTGAACGTGTCCGTTAAATTCCAGGAAGCCATATTGCGCGATCAGTTCAGCTTTAATGACATTCGGTGTGACGATTGCTGCCCCCGGGGCAAAGCGGGTACCATCTTCTGCCAGCTTCATGCGCCCGAATTTACTGGTCACCTGAGTACGCAGATAACGGGAGACAAACATCAGTAAATACAGGGTTTCCACCTGCAGATAACTGTCATCATTATCGCCATAGGCATTTTTCTGGTAGGTCGTGATGATATTCTCGACCCGGACAGTGCCGTCATCGTCCACGGTAAATGTCGAGATACCGCTGTGCAGCAGGTTGTTACGCTCAGTCAGCTCAAGAATACTGGTGTCATCCGGCGGCAGCACCCCGCTGATAACCAGTGTCTGTAACGGGCGGCCCGGGTCATTACGCAGACTCTGGGTAATGGCACCGGTATATGCCGCGCTCCACTGATAATCCGGGGATGGTGAACCATTCACTCCGAGCAGGGAGGCATGCTGATCGTTACGCTTTTCACCAAAATCAGCCAGCTGACCATAAGTGCCGGTGATCACCCCGTAGCTGTGGCCGTACAACTGTTTGTCCCACGCCCAGCGGTCTGCCAGAAAGGTTTTCACCACATCGAGAGACGCCGTATCGGTATACGGGTTGACGATAAAATCAAAGGACCGGTCTTTCAGATTAGCCAGACCATTTAGCAGATCCGGAGAACCGTTTCCGCCGGACATGGCCGTGATGGTCATTTCAAAACCTGAAGGGGTGTTCTCTCCCCCCATCTGACCACGATAATTCAGACGGATGTCGATCCCGTTACCGTGCGCACCTTTGTTTTTGGCGGTCAGGCTGATCGTATCCTCCTTTGCCTCAGCCGTTACCGGTAAGTTAGCATTGCGGTTAATTACGGTGGTCAGCCCTGTGGCAATCGCTTCAGCAGAATCCGTGGCAACAACAGCCATCTGCACACGGATACCCGCGACATACAGGGAGATCACTCCGGTATCATTCGCTGCACTGGTAATTTTCAGTTTACCGGCGGCAGCTGTTTGTTTTTCATCATCCGCCAGCGGTAACGCCCACACCTCACCGGCAGTGTCATTACGGAAATATGCATCAGCCTCTGTATGAAGCATAGAGCCGCGTCCGAAACGTTCCGCTGCCTGCGTCCCTGATGTGATGCGCTCAGGCATACTGTCTTTACCTGCCGCACCGTCCAGCATCTGACCGATTAACAGTGTGCGCTGCGTGGCGGTTGCTGTGTTGGCCATCGAGTTATCAAGCTCAACGAAAAACAGCGGGGTCCGCAAATTCTGCGGAATAGTGGCAAATGGCACTGTCATGCTTTTTGCTCCTTCACTTTCTGAGGATTACCCGGCACGACATCCCCCTGATTCAGACGGGTGCGCCAGAAAACATTGTCGGGGACGTCCTGCCCGGATTCAGGCAAAAGCTCCCCTTTGACCGGACAGCGGACGCTGCGGCCTTTTACAGGTTTTACAAACATGGTTACTCCTGATTGGTCAGGTCGATGGAAACGTGATGTTCCGGGCTGCCGTCAGGCATCTGAACGCTGATGTCGATACCTGTTAGCGGATCCGCATCAACCGGGTAGAATTCCTCCGGCCCCTGGTAATATTCGATATCCAGATCCATCAGCAGTTGCGCCATGTGACCTTCACCGGCAGCACTGATGGTTATCTGAGAGCGGATATTCAGGAACTGCTGGATTTGCCGGGTCAGCTCATAACTGTTAATCACTGCCCGTTCAATCTGTTCACGCAGGGCTTCCAGTGCCAGCTCTGCTTTTATGGCGCCGTTCTGGTCTTCCTCATCGAACTCTTCCAGGCGGCCGGTGACACGAACTGTGGTCACGGTGTTGAACTGCGGAACGTTACGACCGAGTGAGTGTTTTTCATCAAACGGGGTCTGCACGATGATGCACGGATACTCTGCGCCGGTTGTGGGCCAGTCGCGCGGGGAGTACACACGGTCCTCTGCGTTGGTTTTCCCCTTCAGTGACGCCACAACCAGTTCGCGTACTTTGGCTGCGTTCATTATTTCACCTTATTCAGGATCAGATGCGTCCCGCCGTGGCTGTCTGGCTGTACTTCCGACACCACAAACAGGGTATTGACACTGTAAATAAACACCCGGTCCCCCTGCTTCGGCGGAACCCTGAAAATTACATCCCGCACACCGAGGATCGGACGGGTGGTATTGATACCGCTTTCACCGTCCATACTTTCGTAGTTCTGGAAATAAGCCCGGTCAAAAATGCCGTCAATGTCGTAAAATTCGGTACCTTTGGCACTTTTCACCGGTTCCCAGCGCGCCTTTTCTGCAAAGACGTTATGCAGCGGCCCCAGCAGGTGCTTATCCCAGTCAACGCCCATTAATGGTTACAGTGCCGGGCGGGTTGGCTTTCGCCAGTTTTTCCCGCACTGCCTCCAGCGTCATCACCACACCCAGGTCAATCAGGCGGGCAGCATCCGAATCATCCAGTGTGATTTGCTGGTTTTCACGGTACAGCTCGCCGTCATGCTGCACACAGCGGCCTTTAGTCACCACATAAACGTTGTCAGCCCCCTGTTCCGGGTCTGAACCTTGCTTATCTCCGGTATTCCCGCCACCGGAATCAGTCACGGTATCCTGTTTCGCTGTGGTTTGATCACCCTGCTTATTGCCGGAATCACTTTTCTGTAATTCCGGATTAACCTGACCGGGAACCATCAGCTCGGGCGGCAGACCGCCCGGCTCCTGTGGTTTCTCCGGCGTATTTTTTTTATTCGCCATCAAATCCCCCTGTTAAACCACAACGGCACACAGTGATGCGTTAACGCGGCTCGGAATGACCAGCGGCGCAGACTGCATCATGATGAAGCGCTGTGCCGGGTCCTCAACCAGCCAGGACTTCGGTGCATACGCCATCGGGCCGTAACTAAATTTCGGATCGAGGATGGCACCGAATGCGCGGGTCCCCATCAGGTCTTCGCCGGACATGATCACCGACCCATCTGTAATCATCGGTTTTTCTTTGCCATCGAGCGGGTCAATAAACCAGTCGTTGTATACCCACAGGTCATAATTGCCCCAGCGGCCTTTGTATACAGCACCTGTTTTGATTTGCGTACCGGGGTTAATCTGGTTACCGAACGGAGAAAGCGCAGGGAAGGTAATGGCGCTATCCTTAACCGATGAGTCCAGACGGAAAGCTTTCCACGATTTGGTGGTGAACACGATATCTGTCGCCACCGCACCGGACTCCTTCAGCATGCGCTGTGCCCAGTCTTCGATGTTATCAGTCGGTTTGGTGTTGGTTTTTCCTGCCTCTACGGCTTCCGGCCATTTATCGGCACCGCTCAGGGCAATAGTCAGATCGGAGGAACGCCCGAAATCCACCACCTGAGTCTCATAACCTTCACCGGTTACTGTCACCGTACCGGTCTGGAGTGCGCTGGCCGCCATCCATTCCAGACGGCGGTTGATCATGTCAATCTGGTCAGTCAGCTCGAACTGCAGGTTCAGCATTTCACGTTCAGCGGCAGAATACTGACCGCCGATGCGCTCACCAATCTGACGGCGGATGGGTTTGCGCAGATCCGGTGCACGTTTGTCTTTGATGTACGCCGGTTTAAAGCTGTTGGTCTGAAACTTACGCGCTTCCACCAGCTTACCTTCCACCAGCGGCGAAACGAACGGTGCCAGGCGGCGCAGACCGACATCGACATCAATGGCGACTTCTTCAGTATCGGATTCCACGATGTTCGGGAAAAACTTGTCGAGCAGGAAGTTCTGACTGGTCATCAGGTTCGGGACAACCTGGATCAATACGGAGGTATCGAAAATATTATTCATACTTTTTCTCATCTGAAAGACGTCACAATGCCTGCCATAGCTGACACAGTGACGTCTGTATTAAAGGGAGGATCAGGCTTGTACGCTGTCGCGCAGGAAGACGGAGAACGGACGCAGGGCAGCCTTGAGTTCTGTGGCGGTCCAGGTGTCATCATGAATAATGCGGTTCTGGTTAAATTCACCCATCAGGTACAGGCCACCACTAACCGCGTCCGCCGTGGTATCGACATCATCCACCAGGATAGCGCAGGGCTTTTCACTGCCGTCTGCTGCGTCTTTCTTACTCAGTACGTATTCGCCGGAGGAGGTGATCATGCCGAGCACAGCGCCACGGCGCAGAATACCCGCTTTCGCGATAATGCCCGTGTCGGTGACAACCTGAAGCGGACCGGCAATCAGCTGATCCGGATTAAAGACGGCCTGACGTACTCCCGGCTGAAACGGGTTCTGTGAGAACTGTTCCATTATTTCGCTCCCTTGTTGCTGTTATAAAGACTGGTCATCTGCTGCACCAGAGCATCTGCAGATCCGCGAACCGGTGCCTGTGCATCCGGACTGATGCGTACCTGCTGCTCTGCCCGCATGCGGCTGTCGAGCGATGTGCGCTGTGTTGCGGGCTGTACCGCCCCCATTGCCTTCAGGGTGCCGATCGCTTCGGATGAAGACATGCGGGTATTGAATGCCAGATGTGCAGCCATATCCGGACGACCGGCGGCAGCCTTGCTGCCAAAAATGCGGGCGCAGCGTTTGCGTTCAGCGCGGCGGCCTTTTTTCACATCTTTGTTTTCATCGTCGTCTTCGGCGTCTTCGTCATCACCTTCCGTGTCTTCATCATCTTCGGCGTCAGGATCATCGTCGTCACCTCCGGCTTTTTTGGCTTTCTTAGCCTTGCGGCCTTGTTTTTCGTCGTCCTGATCTTCTGCGCCTTCATGATCTTCATCGTCTTCCGCGCTTTCGTCCTGCTCATCATCTTCCGCTTTTCGGCCTTTGGCTTTGCGGACTTTTTTGTCCTCATCCTCTTCCGAGGCTTTAGCTTTTTTCCCGCGACCGAGAAGGTGTGCAAAGGTAAACTTATTGTCTGCCATAATTAAATTACTCCGGATTCTTTCATCAGTTCCTGAAATGCGACATCAGGACTGGCAACCACATCAGCCAGCCCCATCTGTACGCCCTCGGCTGCCAGATAACAGGCGGCCTGTGTATTGCGGATCACTGTCTCAGACAGTCCGCGGTTACGGGAAACAGTGCTCACAAACAGACGCCCCATTTCATCGACATCGTGCTGAATGGCGGCCTGTGCCTCATCACTCAGCGCCACATACGGGTTACTTTCCGCCTTACGGTTCCCGTAGGTGATAATGGATACTTTCAGCCCGTCATCCTTAATGCGCTGTGACCAGTCACAGTGAATGACGATCACCCCGACCGAGCCGACACCACCGGTGCGCGGGACGTAAATTTTGTCCGCAGCACTGGCAATGGCATAAGCAGCGGAAAAGGCATTTTCGGACAGAATGGCGTAAACCGGCTTTTTGCCGCGTTCGGCGTAAATCAGATCAACCAGGTCAAAACAACCGGCTACTTCACCGCCCGGAGAATCGATATCCAGACAGATACCCTTCACCTCCGGGTCATTAATTGCTGTCAGAAATACCCTGCGGATACCGTCATAGCCGGTCATACCGCTGTACGGCCGCAGTGTGCCGAGTTTCTGAACCAGCGTGCCGTAGACCGGGATAACCGCGATACCTTCCAGCACGTCATACCCGCTGTCTTTCCGGGCTTTACGGCTGAAATATTCATCATCGTCTTCCATCATGGCGCTGCGGATCTGCGTGATACCGAGCCGCTCTGTCAGTGACGACACAATCACTTCCGCTTTCTGCGGGTGTATGGCAAGAGGCGTGTTAAACAGCTTCTGTGCCAGGTGGGGTAAATTCACTTCGCCTCCTGTTTGTTTTCCGGGTTCGGTGCAAAGGTATCTGCCACCGCCCAACTCGGCGGCGGCAATCCAAGCTCTTCAAACCGCTTAAGCTCATACGCCCGCTGGTCTGCCTGCTCTTCCCAGTCCTCACCCATATTTTCAGCCACTTCCATTTCAAGCGTAGACAGCCCGGCTTCCAGGCTGAGAATGACGCCCTTTTTCTCCGCGACCGGATCCACCCAGCCGCGCCCCGGTCCCATCCACCGCGCACGGCAGTAGGATGCTGAGGCGTCCATAAAATCCGGCGCATCATTCGGCAGCGGAACATCTTCCACATCGTGAATTTCTTCGGCAAAGGCCACCGCTATCGGTTGTGCGAACCCGTTTGAGAAGTCATCACGGCGGCGGGTCAGGGTTTTCCAGGCTTCCAGCATGGCGGCACGGGCTGAGGAATAGTTAACATCAGACCAGTCCTGCGTGACCTGCTGAGCGGAAAGGCCGGTAGCCGCAGAAATATTCCGCAGCACCGCACTTTCAAAGCCGTCAAAGTTACTGGTCGGCCGGGCGGCGGACAGCGTGACTATTTTTTCATTCGGGAACAGGTGCGGGATACGTGCGCCGTTCTGAAGATTGAGACGCTTGTCCTGATAGTATTCTGTCCGCTGTGTCTGGTAGGCACTGAGTTCATCACCGGTAAAATCACCGCTATCGCCCAGAGCGGAAGCCACCATCTGTGCATCATACGGGGATTCGATATATGCCCCGAAAATGGCGTTGAGGATCGCTGCCTCCAGTTCTGATTCGTCGTACTTAATCAGCATCTTCAGCTTCTGAACGATGGGAGCCAGTATGCCGATCCCCCGGTGCTGTGCACCGCGCTCCATATCAAAATCATGTACCACCACCGGACGGCCCCATGAGGTTTCACGCTGAATGCGATTCCAGGTCATGGTTTTTTTACCCGCCCACCAGTCGCCCATATGGGCTTCACGGATGTGATAGGCGATCGGGGCACCGTCACTGTCAATTTCCACCCCGCCACGGATATTCGGCATATCAAAATTCTGCTGCGGGTTACTCAGACGATCAGGATCAACAATCTGAACTGTCGTCGCGTAGCGGGCTTTTCCATAACCCAGCCGGTCAGGACGGTATTGCAGAACTGCCAGTGCGTCACCGTCCAGCAGTTTGTGACGGAATCCCAGCCGCAGCATCTGCGATACGGTCTGTTTACGTTCAACATCACAGTACCGGCCTTTGTCGTTCGCCCATGAACGCCAGTGCGCGGTAATAAACCGGCTGTATTCGGCAGCCCACACCGCATCAAATGCTTTGTTTCCGGTCAGTTGCCGGAGCATCCGGTAATCGGGTTTGAATACCGGCCGGTAACAGGCACCCACCGCATTATCTAGGACGCGGGTTATCGAGCCGGATGCCCAGCCGTCATTACGCGCCAGATCACGCATACGTGACACGATGCGGTCACGGTAGATATTGCAAGAATGAATTAATATATTGATTTTAAATGTTTTTATTATTAATGAGCCATGATTTATACGCTATAAGCAATACACTTTGCAATACACGATAATTTTATGGGATGGCAGAACACAATGAAGCCAATACACTTATAGTATTGACGTTTCATTGATGTGTGGTTATCAGAATAATCAGGCTGTACGCCTCGCTGTCTCTGGCTTAGAGACACATTCGGGTATGATCAATTCGCGCTTATAGATATTATTTTCTATAAGGCTGGTTTTCGGTAACGTCAAACGGTCAGGCTACCCCATCCGGGTAACGTCAACGGTTTCTAAGACTATTGATCAACGTAACGTCAAAATTGACACGGCTAATGCCAAAAAATAGCCCAGTGTTGCATGGACGTGTCGATGCGTGTGCGCGTTTACAGAAAAATGGGCTTTGGTTATCTACCTGTCTACCTAATTGCTCTCAGCCCTTGTGCTACAAGGCTTTCAGCGGGTAGATAGTACCATTTATGCTGTTTACCCATTGTCTACCCGTTCGGGGTCGTCTACCTACCTGAATTATCCATCATTCCCGCCGACTCCGTTTCAAACAGCGGCGGTCAGAGTCCTGATAGTTCATCGTCCAGATCTGGACATTAATGTTTTATAAGGAATTTTTTAGCCTCCTTGATATAAAGGAGTCCTGTTTATGAGGGCTGGAACTCAAGCCGTCCTGAAAGTAGGTTAGTACATCTGGCGTACCGACCACAGGCTAACCCGTTGATATTTTCGGGGAACGCCAGCGGCGGGTTCCAGCGGAATACATCACAACCTCTCAACCATCGGGATAACTGATTGATAATTTCACAGTTATGTTTTCCTGATAGCTTAATGGTCAAAATCACCACTGAGGCTATTTGATACCGCGATCACTCAAAGGCATGGTCACGTGACCACACCTTAACCATAGAGATTTTCTCTGTAGTTGAGATGCCCCGTCTTTGGATCATCACTTTTACCCCACTGGGGAGAAAGGGTTATCTGTGTGGAATAACATACCGCAGATTTGCATCATGATAAAAATTATGGAGTTAAACCATTTACTGGAGTAATACGCACAGAGTTACTTTGAGTAGCCGTGTGCTTTAATTTTCATGAACCGTTACGGCAAAATTGACTATTTTGTAACTATCTGCGCCCCGGTGAGTTGATACCCGTTAAACCACTCATGCCGACCAGTAGCAACAATCCGGCACCCTTTCTGGCAGGCCATCAGTTCCAGCGCGTTAATATCAAATGCCACCAGCTTCAGCGGATAGGGGCTACGGCGTTCGCTTTCTGCCTGAATGGTCATTGTTGCCATTACTTTTCCGGTTGCCGTCCTGACCCGCTGAGGTGGTTTAGTGACAGTGCCGGTTACTGTGGCTGTGATGGGCTTTATTTTTCGGTATGTGTGCATAAATCACCTGCTGGCTGCTGAAACTGCGGATAGTATAACTCATTGATTTAGATTAATTCTGTCACAAAACCAGAAACACTGCTGCCGTTGGTCATTGATTCAGTAATCAACGATGATACGGGATAATCCCGCATGTAAAACCTTACAGTAATCTTACCGTTTCCTCGCCCTAATCTCGCTCTTACCCCTCACCGTTATATAGCTCTGATCCTTGCCGTAATCTTGCCGTTCCCCGAGGCCGTAACTTTGTCCCGCGCTGGGTGATATGACTTAACTTACTGATATCTGTTCAGAGTGTGATTTAGCATTCTGGCATGAGCCGCCGATACCGGAGCCTCCTGTCTGGTCATTGTCCTGATACCGGCAGCGGGTAGCGTGGTGTGAGCTGGTGGTCTGTCCGGTAATTGTCCGGTACGCGGGATCATACAGGCTATTCCGGTGCGTACCTGACTGCGTACCAATGACGATAACGCCGGTAATTACACAGGGCTGATCTACACTCAACGGTTCAGGCTTTATCCTGTTCACTGTTATCCAGACTCAGTTCTTCCAATGCTTCATAGATGATGTCCTGCACCGCTGCCACAAACTCTGTATCAGAGGAAGTCAGTGCCAGCGACCGCAGACGGGGACCATGTTCAGGGGCTATGGCAATCAGACGGGTGCGCATCCGGTGATATTCGTCACCTACCTTGTCGACCATATCCTGCCAGGGTAAAACCTCTCCGGATTTCAGTTTGTACTCATGTTCAGTCAGCAGAGCCAGATAGTTTTCTTTCATTGTGCGGGCTTCATCGAATGACATAGTGGCTCCGCGCTCAGTGAGAATACGTTCGGCAATCTGCGCTGCTGAGTCCGTATTTTGTTTGTTACCCGGAGTGTTACCTGACTTGTTACCCTGCCTGTTACCTTCGGAGCTTTTTTTACCCTGGGTAACACTTTTCCGGTAACGGGAAATATTGGCGTTCGATGCTTCAACATTTATATCGTCACCGTCTGTAACCAGCCAGCCACGGGCCTTCCACTGTGTTACGGTCTTACGGCTGACACCGTGCAATCTGGCAAATTCTGACTGATTCATCACTTACTCCTTGTTACCTGTTACCCAAATTTCAAAATTTTTTAGCTGGCCGCAGACCACGGCGCGCAATGACCCGTGTTGTAATTATCGCTGGTAAGGACCCAAAAAGTTTTCAGGGCCCGTACCGCCGCCGGTACTCCCTTCTCTGCCGTTCGCCTTCCTCATCTGCTCTGCGCTTCTCCTGCTCTGCCTCATACATGCGCTGCGCAACACTCTCCGGTGTCTGTAGTTCATTGTGTCGCTCTGTGGTACGCCGGATTAATGCCTGTACCTCTGCTTCCGTCATCGGCTCAAGGTACTGTGCCAGCTTCTCACCGGCTGCCCGCAGTGATGCCGTATAGCCGTTACTGTCACTGTTCTGTGTACTGTGGCGGAATGCGGTCATGTTCTTATCCTCATCGTCCAGCAGCTCCCACCCCGGGTGCAGGGCTTCCATCTTCCGTGTGGTGTATCTGCTGAGGTGGCGGGGACTACCGGTGAGTTGTTCAATGGCGGACTGATACGGGACATTGCGTTTAATGAGCGCCAGAGCATAGACAGGGTTGTTTTTGGCCTCCTGACTCTCAGCAATACAGTGAGCGTCTGAGTGCGTCCTGCTGTGTCCGGTGTCTGATTCTTCACTGACTGAGGCAGCGGCGGCACGGTACATCAGACTGCGCCCGGCGTAACCCTGAGCGCGTAGTGTGTCCGGTGACAGGTGAGCAAATGAATAAGTATCAGGTTTCATCGTCTCTCCCTGTGGTTACGGCAGATTAACACCGGTTTCTTTGTAGGTGGCTCTCAGCTTCTCTGTCGCTTTCGCCATATCACGCTGATATTCCTCATCGGCTTTCTGACGGGCTTCGGTATTATCCGGCGTATTCGGATTGGATGCGTTCATTGCCTGACGGGTGCGCTCAATCACTTTCTGCACTTCATCTTCGGTCATCGGCTCTTCCATCTTTTTCAGTGCCTGCACGGCCTGCTGACGGGCGGTCATATAACCGTTGATATCACCGTGTTGTGCCGATACCTGAAATGCCTTTCTGACCCGTTCCTCATCGTCGAGAAATTCCCAGGTCGGATCATTCTCTTCCATGTACTTCACGGTGAACTTTGACAGGTATTCAGGTTCATCACGCAGACGGGCGCGAATTTTCTTTGAGGACAGGTCTGTCTCACGCAGCAGGTGAACTGCCAGTGCCGGACTCGCTGCCGCTTCTTCCGATACTGCCACATTGTGACCGCGACTGTGTTTCTTCGGTGCTTCCGGTTGGTCGTCTGAAACCATCAGGGCGGCGACGTTCTGCTCCTGCTGATTGTCTGTAGTGTCGCTTTCAGCTCCGGCGGTCAGATGCCCGAAACTCTGTGCGGCTGCGTTCTTCTGTTTTTTCATTTTCTTCCGGCTCCCCACCAGATGCGATAACATGAACATCCCCATAATTACCCCTCTACCTGCTTCAGTGCTTTATCAACCAGCTTCCGGGCCACTTCATGCAGAGTCGGTTTAATCCCGAGTCCTGACCGGTTGTGTTCTTCCTGCTGGATCTTCCGTAATGCGTCCATCTGCGTCTGTGTCAGCAGAATCGCTTTGCTGTCTATCTTCATACTCACCTCACTGTACTGATTTTATTTTCACTGGTTATTTATACAGCTCATCTTATTGCAAATAATGCAACGACACAACTTAATGATGCAATTTATGCAATGTTTATTTTTCACACAGACAAAGAAAACGGCAGAGTAGTTAACTACTGACGTTTTGGTATCAGGCTTTATGAGATTCAAAGGTGAACATTTGTGAACATCTGAGGGCTTTCTTCTGGCAGGCTATCCGTTACTTTCATTCTTCAGCGAAAACGAATCTGTGCTTTTCTGTACCCTGGTAATTCTTGGCTTTTTAACTGCGCAGACCTTAGCAAATCTTAGCATTTTTTTGCGCATCCTGCCGGGTCTGATTCTCTTTAATCCCTTGCGTTACAAGGCTTGTGACAGGTTCGCACTTGGTTCGCAGTGCGCAGTTTTCGGGTTTCGTTTTGCGCAGTTCACCTCGACATTTCTATACATAAAAATAATGCGCAATCCTGCTTCGAGCCTTATGGATAAAGGCTTTGTGATGGTTCGCACCTGCCCGCACTTTGCGCACAATACCGATACATTACGATACATGCGAACCGGATACATTTATAGATTTTTTAAGGTGCGACGGGGATCTGCGGAGGGATTTACTTTATCAAACCTCATCATCAGAAAAACGTTAAGATTTAATGTCAGTATCTGTTGCTATTCAGCTCATTTTCACGGGCTTTTTAAGGTGTCCGAAAACTCTCATGCAAGGAGTTTTCGGAATGACCTTATTATCAGAGGGTATTAAAATCAGCTACTTCACCTGTTACAGAGTGACAAATCTTTTACATAGGTGGTTGGTGACATCCACGAAATTTTCCCGCATGTTTCATATCCATTATCGAGAAGATAGATATTTACAGCAAAAGAAACAGGGAAGCTGATAAATAACCCAGCTATACCCAAATATAATAAGTATCTCATTATTAATTTATTATATTTCATTAATAATATAAAAATAATTGAATTTCTGCCAAGAGAAAATTCAATTGCAGTCGCTAAAAAAACGTATAATAAAAGTGGTGTCGCTATTGTCACTATTACAATCTGTGCCGAAAATACAATAACACTTTCCATATTAAATAAAGAAATCATATAATCATACATCAGCACGCTAAGAGCTAAAAATAATATAAAAAACAATCCTGATACTATCGCCTTTACCCACCCTGGCATAATCAATACCTCGGTAACGAATGAAGAATTTTATTAACATCAGCCTGCGGCGTTCGTGTTCTTTTCGATTCCTCTCTCAAATACTGAATAAGTTTTTCGCTTAATCCATATTTATTATCTATATACTCTAAACTAGCAGTGATACCAAAACCCACAAATAATACAATTATCCCAACAGCGATTATACTTGCCCCTGCAATTGCTCCCGATAATAAAAATGCACCTGTAACCCAAGAACCTGCTGCAATTATTGCTGTTTTCGCCATATCAACAGTCACGTTTCCCAGAAAATCCGCGAAATGGTATTCATCCTTAAATGCCCATTCCAGCCCTCTGTAAATAAATGAGAAAACCAGACAAAATTTAACGCCTTTGACAATGCCATTTTTCAACCCCTGCATACCGATCCCCATGTTGAGCATGGTAGGGTGAGAGGCACCGTAACGGGTTCCGATCACTATCCGTCTGACACCGGCACGACCCGATATTCTGATATAGGTTTTTCCGTTTGCAGCCCTGAATTCTGTTGCTTTTATATCTAATGACCTAAACTCACGGATAAGATTAATTACGCTGGGGGCGTCATGAATGGTACCGGCATAGGGTGACACCGGGTCAGTGTACTTAAAAAGGGTTGAAAACGGGTTTGTCTGCCGGTTACGATCCCTCAGCACCGCCTCCCTGTCACCGCTATTTACGGGGACTGGTGGTTTTATATCTTCAAGAATTTCAACGGCTTGCTCAACTGAAATCAGGGCGTCATATTGCCCGTCTTCCCTGAGTGCTTTTTCCAGCCCGATAGCATCAAAAAATTCGTGCTGAGGCTTAAGTTGGTTTATACCCACATTTCCGCGCAGATAATCCCCCATATATCCATCCCAGGTAGGATTGTTTTTTTTATACGGCACACAATTTCCTTAAAATCATTGAATTTTACTTAATTTTGTTTAATGCCCATATTTAATGTCAATGAATAATCAACATACAGTATGATTTTTTGATTATTTTGCAGATTACATCACTAAATACGTATTTTTCTCAACCGTACGTTTGTGGCCTTTTGTCTGGTTTGCAGTCGCTCCTCAGCCCTTAGACTGGCTGCCCAGTTTTGGCATTGTCCCATTTATCCAGTTTCCGCTGTGCGTCCTGCTGCTGTTCCGGCGTTACCTCACCCTTTGGCTGTCCGGTCATATCAAAGCGACTGCCGCCCAGAGTAAGGGCTTTCAGATACACCACGCGGTTGATGTAGTCGTACAGCCCCTGTTTGATGTGGGAAACGGTAATATCCAGCCCCCGCGCCTCAGCATCCGCAATCATCTGTTCCCTGATACCGATTGCCAGCGGTCTGGCTCCCTGCTCTGTGAATATCGCCCAGTGCTGCGCTATCCGGTCTGTACGGCGCTTTCGTTTCTTAGCGTGTACCTGTGCCTTATTTTTCTCCTGCGGCTGCTGTGGGGCTTCCTGCTGCGTTTTAGCCGGTATTGTCTTACAGGTATCAGGTGCTGGTGGCATCACAGCCGCCGGTTTCTTTTTCAGGGTTAAAATGGGTCTGGTCACGTTTTGTTCCTTAACTCTGCTGTCCATTTTTTTGTATATATATAGGCAAAAGTGACCGACAACGCCGACAAACCGACAATGGGGATACAAATTCTTTATAAATCAGTGCGATAAAATGTTAAATCGTTGTCGGTCAATTGTCGGTCAATCTTCACGACACAACAAAAATAAATTATTTTCTTTATTTTTCATTGTGATAATGATGTTTTCCCATTGTCGGTTTTCGACAACGCTGTCAGCCGGGAATGCCGGATTTTTTGATTTTTGCCTTTGAAATGTTAAATAACGCATTCATTGCCCCGGCTTCTTCGGCGCAAACGTCATAGCCCGCTATCACCATCGCAACGATAAAGGCCACGTTGCGGATATAAAACGGCTCATCAGTATGGCTGAATTTTTCGGCGTTCTCCTGTTCCACGATATGCTTGAATTTATACGATGTAATATATCCGGTTCTACTGATGCGTTTAGTTTTGGCCTGTACAAGGTTATGGCGTGTCAGCCAGCGTAAGCAGCTCTCCACCTCACTGTACTGATTTCATTTTCACTGGTGATTTATACAGTTCATTTTATTGCAAATAATGCAACGTTTATTTTTCACACAGACAAAGAAAACGGCAGAGCCGTTAAGCACCGCCGTTTGAGAAAGGAAATTATGAAAGGTTCCGGAATGGAAAGCCTACTATGCTATGCCCCTGAGAAGAATAAAAGGGGCTAACCTGCCAGTGAAAACATGAGAACCAATTATTTACATTACCACGTACTTATTCATTGTTATCAGCCGAACTATCCCTGTTATTGTACTCATGCAATTGCTTTTTCATGTCGGATATTTCATTTTTTGTTGGCGTTAACCCGACAAACATCGCCATAATCATTAACAAAAAAGAACCTACCAAAATAGCACTGGTCAGAATAGTATCTCCGTTTTTCCAATTATAATTTGCTATCGGTAATAGTATCGCTGCCCAAAAAACCATGAAAAGTGCAACCCGTCCCTGTGCCTTTATTTCCTTTTCATCGACAGACAGGATGCCATTGTTATGTTTTATGTGCCGGTCAAAATATTTAATCTTATCTTTTCTGATTCGCTGCTTACCATTATTTACCGCCCATAGTATGGACTGCTGAAAATCAGGATTTCTTACTCCCAGCATTTTATGAAGCCGTATTTCTTCATTTAATTCCAAAACTAATTTGTCGTGCTCAGGGTAGGCATCGTCCTTCTGATATCCGACATCCGACTCTTTTTTTCTGTCCAGTAATGCGTTGGTTACTGCTTTTAAAATATCTTTAATAATACCGCCAACCATATATCCTCCTGTAACTGCAATGAATACTGTGTTCAGTTTACTGAATCAGTCTCAGATTGGTAGAAAAAGTAGATAACCCTGATGATTTTTACAGAAACTCCCCAGCTTTCCCAGATAACAGCCGAGTCTCCACTGCCTGAAAATTCTTATATAGATATGCAAACAGGGGTTGTCTCGGTTGTCTCAGTTGTCTCAGCTCACTTAACATATTGTTATTTAACGATTTGATTATTTTTTCTGAGACAACTTCGCGATTTTTGGTTGTCTCAGTTTGCTGTTATTTATCCCATGAAATTCATATCCTGATGATTTAATTGATTTAATTTTCCGTTTTCAGGTTGTCTCGGCTTCCGTTTGTGGTTGGCTCAGTCACTATTTACCAGCCAAAACGAAATATCCGGTTATTTTCCGGTTGTCTCAAAATGTCATTTGGTTGTCTCAAAACAGGCTTGTGTTGTCTCAGGGTTGTCTCAGTAATCAGCACCTGTTTATATAAATATCATATAGATATATACCTTAACTACCTACTGAGACAACCGAGACAACCTGTAATTACGATTTTTCCTTATGTGGGTTATTCTTCCTCATCCGGTATCAGCATCATCACGTATGCCCGCTGCTGAGTATTCCCCAGGTGTTTCAGGCGGGGAGTCCGTCCCTGATAGCCCTTCCCTTTGGCTGGTTTCTTTAACATCCCTATCGTTGTCAGTGCTGCCGCAAATGACTCCGCATTAAACCCTTTTGCCATTTCCTGTTTAAATGCGGACGGCAGGGTGTAAAAAATAACCGGCGCATCATCATGACCGCCTTTCCGTTCCCGGTAACCAGCAAGATCACGGACCGGCATATCCCGTTCATCATAGGGTAACGGTGCATATCGGCTCATGCCGTAGGTATTCAGAAAAGCGGTTGCCTGTTCGACTATCTGCTCAATTTCTTTGTTACCGGTGCCGAACTCTGCCAGCCAGATATTAAACACAGCCTGAACCGCATCACGGCAATCCTGCTCACTCCAGCCGGTGATTATCCGTCCTGTCAGTAATGCCGCCTCAACCATCGCGAAACGGTCACTGGCCCGGTGAACCTGTTCCCCGTAATTCGCCGGGATCAGCTTGTTCCATCGTTTCTGTGCTGAGTGGTATGCCTCCCGCGCTTCATCCTTGTGTGCTGACAGGTATTCAATCCAGTGACGACCGGCAGAACCGTAATGAGCGCGGCAGTTTACCTTGATAGTATCAGCGTGGTGCTTGCCGGATTCGCACTCATGCAGCTCAACAGCGCGTTCTATCGGGATATTCAGTAACCGGACCAACTGACCCGCATTGACTTTCACACCGGCATTCAGCAGGTATGTTTCGATATCCTTTTCACCGGTACTTATCGCCACGGTGCGCCAGTTTTCCATAGGGCGGTTTCCACCGTCTTTCGCCCCCTGAATCTTACCTTTGCCGTTAAACAGCGTGTACGCCGATTTATAGACGTGTTTCGGATCTGCCCCCTGTCCGACTTCATCCAGATACAAAAGCCCGTCATTGTGCGCCACGGCCTCATTAGCGATACCGTAGGCGGTGCCGTACCACGTCAGCCGCTGTAAATCCGGGTGCCCGTACAGACTCACCGCCATATCTGCCGTGGTGCTCTTACCGGCAGTGGACTGCGCGTAAATATGAATACCAAAGCTGTCTGCCATAGTGATCCCGGTCATGGGTGCCGCCAGAGCCGCACCGATAGCAAACATCATGAAGATATTGCCGTCCGCCAGCCGTGCCACATCATCCCGCCAGCTCTCCGGCGTTCCACTGACCTGATACGCAGTGGCGGCCGCACTTTGTCCGTTAAACAGTACCGGCTGATCCGGAGTACCGATAACAGAGCCGTCCGGCATGATGTACGCGCCTTGGTGCCAGCCGGATTTATGGGTGATACTCCACGTTTCAAGATGCCGGTGACTGTCCAGCCAGTCGGATAATATGTTTCTCATGGCGGGTTTTGCCGTCACATTAACCCCGGTACGGCGGAGAGACTTCCATCCCTCACGATCCCCCAGCCCCTCATTCGGCAATGCCTTTGTTTTTCCGCGCCCGTATTCAACAATCAGGTAGTGTTCCTCATACTCATTCATGCCCCGCGCTACGGGTTTCATCGGATCAGACAGCCACTGTTCGGGGCGGATAATTTCACCGGTTTCTTTATCCAGTTTCGGTGTGACGTAATACAGCCCTTCTTTCCTGATATCCACAAACGGGATCAGCGGATCCCGCTCTTTCTCGCGGTGATCATCCAGTTTAATCACAACTGATGATGTCATTTCTGCTTCTCCCTGAACCTGATACATCCCCTGATTAAATGCCTGTATTGCGGCATCCAGCCCCTCCGCCTGATACACATCGTTCCAGTCCCCGCTGGTGGCTGGTATAACCACCTGACCGTTAACAGCCCGTGCTGCTGCTTCTGCTTTCTCCCTGCCGGTGTTCACTGTGTTATCTGCGTCATTATCGGCAGCAATGATGAGGGTCGCGTGCGCGTACTGGTCTCGAAAGTCCTTCGCAACGTGGATCAGATTCCCGGCATCTATTGCCGCCACGGTCAGCGCGTCAGGGCAGATTAAGTGACACGTCAGGGCTGTTGCCAGCCCCTCCGCGATAATCACCTCAGAAACATTCTCAGGCGCATTGACGGGGTAGTAACTGCCTTTCTTCGTGCTGTCCGTTAACAGACGTTTCCCGCCGTCCGGCTTAATGGTCTGTGCGCCGGTGACGGTACCGGTCGCATTCATCAGCGGGATCAGGATTGACCCGTCAGGCAGTAACGGCAGCATGAAGCCGGTCAGCCCTTTACCTGCCAGATAAGAGGCTTCGCCCTGCTGAACCTGCGATAACAGACCGCTGTAACGGGCGGTAAAAAGTTTTAACCGCTCTGTTGCGCCACGGGCTTCTTTCTGCTGCTGCGCCGCTCTGTGACTCTCCTGCTGCCCGTTAACCGGAATCTGTTCACTGGCTGGCCGATGGTCTGAACGGGTATCAATACCAATAATCCCGGCGACTTCTTTCGCGGCTTCTGTCACACCCACGCCCAGCACACGCTGAACAAGGTCTAACCCGTCACCTGCGCCGCACTGGTTACAGATAAACGTGCCGTTGCCATCCTTATCATCAAAGCGGAACCGATCTTTTCCACCGCATCCCGGGCACGCTGTATGTGTATTTACCGGCAGATCTGCCCCTACAGCCGACAGTATGCCCTGCCATTGCCCGTTAGCTTTTAGTTTCACAGCCCGGATTAAATCAATGCTCCCCATTGTTCACCTCCGCAAACGGAAAACCGTCACGCTGGTAAATCAGAAATCGTGCATTATCTGCGTTGAGCCTCAAGGCTTCGGCGATATGGGGTAAATACATCAGGGATTCACTGATACGGCGGAGATCATCTTTTGCCTGGCTGTCACTGTAATTTTCACTGTCACACGCCCAAAACGCACACTCCCCCATTGCTTTCAGTCCTGCCATAATCCCGTCACTTGCGCTGACAGAAATCCCCTGAAGTCTTTGCAGCTCCTCCGTACTTAACTGATTCAAATCAGTCCGGATTAAATAATCATGGATATCAGCGGGTTTGATTTCTTTTTTATCAGCCATCATCATGCTCTCCCTGCGTAGGTGTATTCTTTGATGAACTGGTTCAGTGTCATAATTACCGGGCTGTCGAACCCGTCACGGATAAACGTCACCCGGTTAAACTGAACGGACAGGACTAATACCGTGTCACCGTTATTGTGGGTGTAATACTCATTCGGCTGCGGATTACGCATGAGTAGCCTCCATAGCAGAAGTCACACCCTGCTTAATCTGGTTATTCAGGTCACAGGCAATGCCGATTAAATCTAACAGGTGGCGGTCAACCACTTCCTGCTCACAGATATGATCGAAAATCACTTCAAACAGCGTACTGATCTGGCCTGATTTATACTCAGCGTTGAGCAGTGCAATTGATTTATCCATGGCTCACCCCCTGACGGATCCGGGCAGAGAAAAGACACGGCGCATCAGGCAGCATAGAACGGGCTTCCTGTTCGCTGCGGGCTTCAACGGTGAAATATCTGGACTGCTGGCAGGAAAAGAAACGCCATTTAAATTTGGGGTGAGTTTGGGTAGACTTATACATAGCCATATCGTAAGACTCCATTACGTTGTGGTTAGACGCCTCGATAGTGTCTCTAGCACTTCGGGGCGTTGCTGTATTGTATTACAGTTAACATTCTTTATGTATTTCATATTATTTATTAATGAAACACACGTCAACCTTTTTTGTATTTCTTTTTTGCTGTATAGTGAAACACACTTGTATATAGGAGTTTCAAATATGGCAACACCAAACAAAAATGCAAAATCACAGTTAACTACCGTTCGAATCCCACATGACGTTATGGATGGTATGGAAGACGTAAAACAGCCCAATGAAAGCAATGCGGGGTTCATTGTCGCAGCTATGCGCAGCGAGATAGTACGCAGACAAGCCAGCGAAACAGGCAAAGATCCGTTAATGTCGGCACTTGACACTCTTTCCCGCATTGAAGAAATAGGAATTAAAGCCAACGGTGAAATAAAATTACTTCTCAGTGTCGTCCAAGATGAATTACAACGCAAAACCAAGCAATCAACCGAGTAAATATTATTTATACGGTTCAAATCCCGCCCACCAGCGGAAGGTATGGTCATATGACTACACCCAGACTGAGCCAATATCGTTGGCTTTGTGCAAACCCCGGCTGTCAGGATCGCCAGAACCAACCCGATATCGTCGGGGAGCCTCTGAACCAACCCGATATCATCGGGGTAGCTAGTAACTGACCCTCTTGAAGATGGTAAGTCCGTATAGAATTGAATTAAGACAGCCTGCACGCTGTCTTTTTTCTTTTGCGAGTAACCGGCTGTTACGCTCAACCATAGACAATTCTTTACCCATGTTGAGACTGACAATGTAATCATGCTCAATCTGCTGCCTAAATTTTGCGCTCCCCCGTTTTGGGGCGCTCAAATTTTCCACAACGATATAATCGATATTCTCAACAAAACCATATTGTTTAATTCGTCCTTTAATCCAACTCGTATAATCACGCCCAACTTTCAGGAATGAGTGTAATTTACGGCTGCTTACCGTCTGAATTTCTTTCCCGTCAATATTGTTATTAACAACAGGAATTAAATTATCAAAGGTATTAGTCAATCCGTTTTCAGGGTGAGTTTGGCCGCTGCCAGTTAAGGCATTTATTTTTTTCATATTCGATTACCTGTGGTTAATTACGCGGTTTTACGGCTATGCGGATTATTGACGTTATCCACCACCGGCGGATTGCGAACCCACAACAGCACATCACTCAGTAACCATGAAACAGAATTTTTACCCAGCGGCACACGCTTAGGAAATTTATCCTCATTTTCTAACTGCCACCTGCGGGAACGCGACAGGCTTGTTATATGCTCACATTCTTTTTCCCTGATACGGCGATCATATTTCTCACCATATTCATTTAAAATTAGCTGACGTTCTTCCGGTGTTGGCTGGTTAAATTTAATTTTCATATTTCCTGCGCTCCAAAAATAAAAACCCCGCATATTAGCGAGGTTGTATTAAATATATATTAATTGATTTTACTCAGGCTTCCAAGTACCTTTTATCCAGTCCTGAACCTCAGATAAGCGATGTAATTTTGTTTTTGGCCCGATCATAATTCTTTGTGGAAATTCACCTTTATTCTCAAGCTTGCGTATATATTGGCTATTCAATGATGTCAACCATTCGCATTCCTCTATTTTTATTAACCTATCAATCCCATCAAGATTATCCAACTCATCACGAGTTAAAATAGCTATCATTTTTACGCCTCATCTTTTTTAATTAATGAATTAAGGTAATCGACCCACCAGACAAGAGCCTCTTTTTTTTGTTCAATATACTTGCTTCTGTTATATATTCCGGCAACACCAGCTAATGAATGCCCTAATAGCTGCTCAACTACATTATATTCAAAATTGTTATCGCTTAAATTCGTGGCAAGCACTCTTCGCATATCGTGTGCTGTCCAATTTTCTTTGTGGTTTAGTCTTTTCCATAATTGCCCGATAGTTGAGCTAACAGTAGCTTGTTTCATGACAAAGCCGATAACATGAGATCTGTTTTTCGTTGCATTATGAAGTGATAATAACCAATGCCTGAAGTTATCCGGTATAGGTCTGATGATCTCCATACCATTCTTACTATGCTCAGGCGGCACTCTCCACAAATTATTTATAAAGTCCCATTCATCCCATGTTGATAATAGTATTTCTGACATCCTGCACCCAAAAACAACTAAAAACATCAGAATGATTCTATACTCATGTGAAATGATGTGATTATCGTAATCTTTATTAATACACTGCCACAAATCCCGTAATTCATCTTTTGTTAAAACTCTGTTTCTTCTATTGCTTCTTTTGCCAACATCTTCAACTTTTAAATCATCAATCTCATGACTAATTGCATATTTTCTTACCCTGCAATACTTCAGTGCCTGCTGTGATATTCTTAAAATATCACCAGATTGCACAGGGTGATTTCTTTTTATTTTGTCGAAGCATTTAATCCACATAGTTAAAGAACATTCATTCAACGGAATGTCACCAATCTCTTTATAAACATGCTTATAAAAACAAGCCCGGATTGCCTGCGCTGCTTTGCGTTTATTAACGGCATAGTTATTAATCCAGTACTCTATAGCATTTTTAACCGTTACTGGTTTCAGGGTTGCTTCTTTTATTATTTTCAGTTGTATTCTGGGGTCTTTCCCCTCAGCTAACCATGTCCGGCACTTATCCCTTTGCTCTCTTGCTGCTTTTAAACTTAAATCCGGATATTTGCCCAGCGTCAGCCATACAGGTGAACTTTTCCCCCCATGAAGCCGATAGAAAAAAATAAAGCTGATAGTCCCCGTTTTGCTAACTCTGGCTGACAAACCATTACCATCTGCGATAACTTGCTGCTTATCAGTTTGCTTACAGTGTAGTGATTTGAGTTTTTTATCACTAAGTTTATTAACAGCCATCCATAACACCTCTCAATTTGCAATACACGCTGCAATACACAGAGTGTTGCAATGGTCAAAAAAAGTGGAAAAACACGAAAACACCAAAAAATTAAAATATCTTATTTTTCAGATTATTAGTAACAACATGAGCACACCTCACACCCTGTAAAATATGTAGTTTATATACTCACGGTAGATGTTAATTTCATTATCCGGCGACCACAGCGCTGGCTGCCAGTTCGCCATCTGATCACTGAATGAATCCGCCGCGTCATACGGTACTCTGCCACTGCCGGACAGTGCCCCGTACTTCATTTTCGGGGCAGAAGGTGGCAACGGGCGCCCGTCTGCTCCTAAGATTTGTACAGTCATCAGTACCTCACCCTGATTGGACGCCTGCGGGAGATCCTCAGCATGGCCTGTATTGTCTGGATCAGCGCCAGCAAATCACCCAGACTGGTCTGCTGATAGGACACCGATCGCGTCCCGTCACCCTGTGTATAGGAAAATGAAACACCTTTGGCACCGGTTGACAGGTCGATATAGGCCTGCTGCGCCTGAGCGAGTGCCTGTTTTAACTGTGCATCACTCATGCCGGTAAGCAGCGTGGTAATTCGTGACATTGACACTCCTTATGGCAAAAGCTGGGATATCCGCTTCCGCTGAGGTTTTTCGTTGGTTTCCTCCGGGATGATTGCTCCCGGGAAGCGAAGATTGATTTTGGTCTGAGGCTCTGCCGGCGGTTCAATAAGCCGCTCCGGATTACCGGAAACAGCATCAGCCAGCGCATTGAGTTTGAGGCCCATATACATCAGGCTGCACAGGGCGGCATAGCTGTACACACGGCAGTCCAGTGCTTCGTTGGCCCGCCCCGGTATCTGCTCCCAGACCCGGTACCGCTGACCGCCGGAGACTTTTATCACTGATCGCTCTGCCAGCAGCTGACCGAAATACTGCAAATCCCGGTCAACCGGAAAGTGCATATACGCCGGTGCCGGTTCACCGGCTGCCGGTGGTTCCAGATGCAGACGACCGCGCACCGCATCTTTTGCCGCGTTCACGCCGATAATCACCGGTTTAAATCCGGCCTTCGAACGGGATGTGATGCGTTTTGTCGGCCAGATCGGTGAGCGTTTACCGCCACGGGCGGATTCACCTTTGATAGCCCACAATCTGCGACCAAGACGCGCTTTACAGAAATCATAAACCGCCTGGGTGTGGTGACCGCCGGAGTCCATGCAGGCCGCCATAATGGCAAACCCGCGACCATCGGAACGCCGCCAGATTTGTTTCAGGTATGCATCGAGGCGATCCCACGGCTCCGGTGTTTCCAGATCCCCCTCAATCACATCGTGTGCAACTGACCAGCTTTCCTCACTGCGACCCCAGCCGACCACCTCAATTTCAAAACGGTCATCCTGTGTATCAATACCGGCAGTCAGCAGAGTGACACCGTCCGGTACTTCCGCCGCCCACACCTCACAGCGTTCCAGCAGTTTTTGCTCACTCAGGGCTTTTTCGCCCCGGTCCTCATATGGCTCACCGAGAACCAGGTTGATAAAGGTCTGCCGCATCAGCGGATCATCTTTCACCCGCAGCCATTCTTTCACCAGATTCGGCCAGGACGCATTCGGGAACAGACTGTACGCAGCCCAGATGTGAAATCCGGCGTGACCGGTAAACGGCTTTTCAGCGCGCCATTCCCCGTTTTTAATCATCAGCGATTTGTCGCTGTCGTGAATAACACATCCATTGTGGCGGCAGACGTAATAGGCGGTATCCGGCAGGCCGTTACCGTCAGCATCCTTATCCCACTTCATGCCGTAAGGCGTATCGGGACCGCCCCATTCCAGAATCTGAAACTCGCCGCAGTGCGGACACGGTACCCAGTAGTGCCGCTGATCACTTTCGTTATAGGCTTTCTCGATACGGCTGACATTCTTTACGGTCGGCGTTGAACCGAGGCCGATTTTCCGGTTCCAGAATGTTTCCGAGCGTTTGATACCCAGAGCAATCTGGTCACCCTCCGAACCGGCACCGCCGGACGGATAACCGTCCACTTCATCAAACAGGATGATCCGGCAGGTGATACGACGAAACCCGCCGGGTGAGTTTGCACCCACCAGCGTCAAATTGGCTCCGTTGGAAAACTGCTTCTTAAGGATAGTCTGGCCGCTGTCTTTTGCTTTGGCCTCACCGGCGATGGCTTTCAGTGCCGGGGTATCGCGCAGCATCGGCGCAATTTCGGTCTTACTGTAATCCTCCGCATCCTCCACACGGGGCTGAACCACCAGAATAGGGGACGGGTCATGCGACAGATAGTAAGCAACCACATGGTCGAGAATTTTGGTATACCCGACACGGGCGGATTTCATCACGGACACCTGGGTTACCGACGGATCGGTAAAGGCATCCATAATGCCGTCCTGATATTTAAATGACCGGAAGCGGCCGGTCTGTGCGGCGTTCTCTTTCGACAGCACCGCGTATTTGTTCGCCCACTCGCTCAGCGATAAGGCTTCCGGAGGTCTGACGACAGCGCGTTTCTGACTCAGTGCACGGGTGAATTGTTGCCATGCATTATCCCCCCTGTTCACTGTGGTCAAGGCTCAATTCCTCCATCGCCTCATGAATGATATCCTGCAGCGCGGCCACAAACTCTGTATCAGAGGAAGTCAGTGCCAGCGACCGCAGGCGGGGACCGTGTTCAGGGGCTATCGCAATCAGGCGGGTACGCATGGCGTGATACTCCCCGCCCACTTTATCGATCATGTCCTGCCACGGCAGCACCTGTCCGGATTCCTTTTCGTACTCCAGCCGGGCCAGCTCAGCAAAGTAGTGCTCTTTGATGGCCCTGGATTCTTCCAGCGGACGAACGGCTATTTCACCGGAAACCAGTCGGGCATAAACAGATTCGGCGCGCTGCTGAAAATCGCCTTTTTCTTTCGCCGGTTTCTTCTCCGGAGCATCAGATTTTTTCACCGCATTCTTCGTGCGCGGATCTTTGCTGTCCCGGTACTTTTTCAGATTCCGGTCACTGGCCTCCACGTCGATTTCATCCCCGGCCATCACGATATATTTTCCGGCCTTTATCCACCGGGTGATCGTCTTACGGTTCACATCCGCATGCTTCGCATAGTCGGAAATATTCATCGTGGTCATGGGACATTTTCCTGCTGACGTGGGACATCGGGACACATGGGACATTGCGCGGGACATGTCCCACATTTTATGGGACACAAAACTCAGAAATTTTTTACGTAACTTTTTGAATCAGAAATGAAAGTACCCTCCCGCTGTCATGGGACATGGGACACAAAATCAAAATTTCACAGCTAGCCGCAGAACGCGGCGCGCAATGACCCGTGTTGTAATTATCGCTGGTAAGGACCCAAAAAATAATTACGGAACATATAGATAGCATCACTGTTGCGGAACATAAAATTCACCATAATTCTGGCGGCAAAATCCTTCATACGCAGCGACGGCATCTTCAATCCTGTCGAATCGCCCAATGGTGTATTTCTTTTTATTCATCTGCGCTCTCGCCTTCCACTTCTGTCGCGAAGGTTCCCAGAAGACCCCTTTGAAGCCTGACTTGTTTTTCTTGCCAACTTCAACGTTTCTCTGGTTCTCTTCATTGGATGCTTCACGTAGATTAGAAACTCGGTTGTCAGTCTTTACCCTGTTAATATGGTCAAGCATACCGACAGGCCAGCACCCATAAACATATAGCCAGGCTAACCGGTGTGCTCGGTATTGCTTACCATCTACGCCTATGGTGACATACCCATTCGATAGTGACCCTGCAACACCTCTACGCCTGCTGCCCCAACTTAAATCAGGTAGCCAGGTAAATACACCGGTATCAGGGTTATAGTCGAGCAGTTCCCTGAGTCTGCTTTGAGTAAGCTTTCCCATGTGGTTATTACGCCTCGTATTGTGGATGCGGCAAAGCCTCCCGCAGTATTGCAGGATGCTGATTTTTATTGGTGGGGAGGTGTGACTATCTGGCCGTCCGTATCGCCTCTGCTATCGCCCGGTTAATCTCCTGCGGCAACAGCGCCTGTGTCATTTTCATTGCCCTGTCCTGGTATCCCAGCACGGGTTCAACAGGCAGAGCATCACCGAACCGGATTAACAGTTTCGGCATCGGTTGTTTCTTTCTGTCTCTGCGCGTTCCGTTAGGTGACCGCTGCAGACGCTTCCGGCCTTTCTTGCCCTTCTTTGCTTTCTTGCCCTTCTTCGCTTTCTTCCGTTGCCACACGCCATTAACACCACCGACATCACCGATGAAGGTGTTTTCTTTGCTCTTAAGGCTGGAAAGCTTATTACGTGGCAGGTTGCCGTATTTGTTCAGTTTGATGTCTTTCGGATTCAGTAGCGCGGATCCGTTGAGTTTATGCACCCCGCCTATCTCAAACGGCTCAAGGTATGCAGCGGCAGTATTCATCACGAATACTTTCGCTTTCAGGTCGCTTTTTCTGGCACCACGGCTTTTAACACTCTTCACCGTGAATGGAGTCGGATTCTCCAGGTGTCGCTGCATTGCCACTTTCTGCGCATCTTCAATCTTTCTGACAACAGCTGTCATAGCCTGAGCGGTAGCAAAGGGTATCTGCTTCCGCAGAGTTCGGAGCGGATTGCTCAGGTCTGTGAGATTTGCCATGATGAGACCTTATTTATATAAATTTTTCACACCAAACAGGCACGCCAATGAAAAAGCTATCTTCTAAATCTGCTGGTGACGCAGGTGAATATTATATTGCATACATGCTTTCCCGACTCGGGATAAGCTCCGCATTAACCACAAGCGGAACCAGCGCGGTTGATATTATTGCCACAATTGATGGTTCTAAGAGTATCAGCGTGCAAGTAAAGGCGTCCTGGGCACGTACAGCCCCCAGACAATGGATGGTAGGAAAGAATAAACCACACGCCTCTGATTCACTTTTCTATATTTTTTGTAACTTATCCGAAGATATCCATAATGACCGCACGCCAGAGGTATTCATTGTCCCAAGTCGCGATGTTTTAATGAAATCGACATGGCAGCATCAGGTCCCGTTGTTCAAAGTATCAAAAGAATTCGAGTCTGCTTATCAAGATAAATGGGATGTGATAATAAGAGCTTTGTCATAACGAATAAGTATAGCCTTGCTGCACTACCAATTAAAAAAGCCCACTCAGTGAGCAGGCTTTGTGATGGGTTATCTATGTATAAACCCTACTATTTATCCGGGTATTTAACTTTTGTTTAAGTTTCGTCCGTTACTATTGCGAGGATTGCTCTGACACCAGACACAATCATCTGACTATTATTTATCTATTAAATCGCACGACCTCTGATTTACTTTTCAGCCCTGTTCCTCAAGGTTCAGGGCTTTTTTTTATCTGAAAAAGCTCAGAGATTGCAAAACCTGTTTGTGCTATCACGGTTACCAGAAATTAACCCGCGAAAGTATCTTCTTCGCTTTTTTTCAGGTATTTAATGTAGTTTCGGGAAAACATACGTAAATATAATCGCTTATCCATAACCGGACTTTCCAGTAACAGCACTGCACTGGCTCCCATATTGTCACTGAGACTCGCTGCAATTTCGAAACGGGTTTCATCAAAGTTATAACGGTTCGCAAGTTCAATCGCCGTATTAAGATCCGCGGAATCAGAGTTCATCACTTTTCCGAACGTTAGCGTGTAAATTTCCACACCATGATCAAAATACATATCGATACGGGGTTCTCCCGTAAACGGGTCGAGATCATTATAGATATCCGCTTTCCATGCTTCTTCATCAGAAAACGTTTTAATATTGAACCCCATAAGCTCAATGATAGTCTGTCTATCATAGACCTTATCACCTAATTCAAAATCAGATTCAAAAACATTACGGGAACGGTTTATATATGCCACGATCTTCTTACCATCGATCTCACGAATGGGCTCAACAAGGTAATCTTCCGGTTTTGTACCATCATACATTGCCGCCAGACGCTTAGCTGTTTCAATATCACCTGCTTCCTGGGCGGCCGCTTTACGCTCAGCCACACGATCCATAATAGCCAAAAAAACAGGGGTAAATTTAGGGGCAGTACCAAGATTGACTGACATAATACATCCTTATGTGTTAATAAAATTGTTCAATATTAAGCTGTATTAATATACAGCATGTTAATACCATCTGATAATCGGCTCCGGAACCCAGATACTACCAATTACATACCATTCAATCTCACATTGTTTAAGTTTCATTTAACTTAAACTGATACAGTCGATTGTGAACAATTGAATTGTGATTATGAGTTACTTCCCAGCTTGCCCCTTTCCTTGGTTATGGGGCTATTTTTTGCTCTCTCCGCTTCTATCTCCCGTATTGCCCGCTCAAGGTGCTGAATCTGTCCATACAGGAAATGTGCAAGCTCAGCCCAGCAAAACCCACCGCGCCTCATTGTCAGCTCGAATGACTGGTCGGCACCATATCTCCGCGCATAGTCTTTGTATGCAGTCTTGGCTATATCAATATCAATTTCGCGAAGGCTGGTTTGCTGAACTGGTACTTTTTTGCCGTTCATTCTCAATCTCCCGTATTGCCCGCTTATCGTGATTGCAATCTGATATCGACTTCATTGCGTCTGTCAGTAATAGGACTGCGTCACCATATGTCATGCCATCAGGTATTTCAGGAAGCTGGCAATCTGCTGTGAGAACCAAAGGAATAGGTTCTGGTGGTGCTACTATATATTTAGTTGCGTCCCCTACGTTTTTGACAGAAATAATCAGAGTGCCAATAAATCCGAATGTGTTTACAAAAACAATTAATGCCAGCAGGAGCTTCATTTTTTTTGAATTCATTTCCGCATACGTTTTCATTGCATCAGAAGCAATCAAACTAAACGCAATCACAGCCATAACAAAAAAAGAAATTGAGCTAAGAAAATACAAAACGTAACTCATCATTCCTCCTTGTGAGGAAAAATAATAATCAGAAAATAAATAGACGCCTGCCGTTAAAACAACGACTGAAGCTAGTAACCCTACGGACTCGCGGAAATAGGCTTTTATTTTTTCCATTCTCTGTATTCCATTAATATTTTGAGAACTTATTCTATCTAATCACCATACAAGCATCCATCATTTAACACATTGAGTATTTATATACCCCTGCAACCCTTTGATCATCTGCTTTGACTCTGCAATTCGCTCTCTGAGTAACCAATAATTTCGGATAGCGGTGTCAGTAGGTCGGGCGGTGGCTGCATCATCCATGCCGGTGGCGGTATCGCTGCCGATCTTTGAACAACTGGCTCTGATGTACACCCGCTCAGGGTTACGGTCAGCAGCAACACGCAGCCGGTCAATTTCAGTTTTTGCATTTGCCAGTTCCTGTGTGTGCCTGGTGTCGAGTTCGTGAAGTTTCTGTGTTCGTTCCTGATAGTCTTTGTTGATGGCGACCTGTTCAGCAAACTGAGAGGACAACCGCCTGTAGTTATCTTTCAGGCCACCGTACAGATGCAGGGTAAGCAGCAGGCCGATGAGCAGTATTCCGCAGACTCCGGGCAGAGCCTTAGTCAGCAGAGTCATCATTCATTTAACCTCGCCTGCTCTTCCATCAGTGGTTTGTGAAAGTTTTTATTATAAATGCCCTGTAGTGAATCTTTTCTCTGGTGGTAATCCCAACCCATGGAAATAAACACCGTATTCGCCCGCTGTAATTCCGTGATGGCTTTAATCTGCCATCGGGTCAAATAATCACGAATGGCCTCGTCCTTCCCGATGTCATTCTCTTTTTTGAATTTGGCTGATTTTTTACCCAGGACAATACCGTTTATCATGTCGGCCTCGGTGCTGTAATGAAAATACTCTGTTTCTTTCCCTTCCTGCTCCCGGCTTGATTTCAGCGCGTCTGACATCGGGCGGTACTCCACTCTGGCAACATCGCGCTGATGCCGGATTTCCGCTTCTTTTTCCGCTTTCTCACGGAACCGGATGAAGCTGTCAACCAACCGAACCTGTCCGTCTTTGGCTTTCTCTCCGCCGATAAATGGCATCACGATCAGAAAACCGCGTTCAGTCAGTTCATAGCACGGCAATTCCTTCCGCTGCTTTGAGATATATGAGGAGGGCTTGAAATCAAGCTCTCCTAAATGACCGCTGTCAATCAGACTTCGGACATCCTGCAGAACATTTTTATGCTGACGACCGAATTCGTCAGCGATCACATCTGTGGTTACTACCGGCTGACCATTTGATTTTTTAATTAAATGTTTCATAAACGTATTTCCTATAGAGACAGAGTCTGCTGACATAGAAACACCGCCCCGAGAGAGGTCGCCACCTTTAGCGATATTTCTCAGGCTCTGTTTCTGTAAGCTCTCAGTTGAATTTTGCGCATGTCAGTGCGCTGAAAAATAAAAGCCCTGAGCAATGTCAGGGCTGGTCATCTTATGACTCTTTCACTGACAGATCGGCATTACCTACCGGCAGTGGGCGGGTATCCAGTGGTACACCTGACGGCCAGCGGTAACCGGTAACACGGTCAGTTTTGAATGCCTTGATATTTACCGCATCTGACTGATTACCGCCCAGCACCATCAGGTTACCGGATTCTGTCTTACCGACCACAAAGCCAACATGACCGCCGCCGGTGCGGGAGAATGTGACGATACAGCCATACACAGGCTCTTTCAGTGCGTCACCGAACGCCAGATATGAGCGGGAAGAATCAGAACGGGTCGAACGAATACCGGCACGTTCCAGGCAGGCATTCACAAATCCGGCACACCACGGCGTTTCACGCGCAGTGCCAACCAGCCCGCGCAGTTTGCTGTCAATCCACATCTGGTCTACTGCTGCAGAACCAGCTGCTGTGTGTTCTGATACG
>NZ_JAODZS010000026.1:0-75802 GCF_029835375.1 Morganella sp. GD04133
CTCGCTTTCTGTTAGGTAAGTGTTACGAAATAAAATACGTTATGACTAAGGCATGATAATGATCACCTTTTTAGCTGTAAGTTATAGCCGGACAGCATTACTGTGGTTTTCCAGAGTATCAATGTAGTCTGCATACCACTGCATCATTTCCCTGCGTCCGTCCATATACTGAGCATGATTATATGTTCCCCGAATTGAGTTTTTATCGGCGTGAGCAAGCTGCGTCTCAATCCATGCTGAGTTATATCCTTTTTCATGCAGAATTGTACTCATCGTGTGACGGAAGCCATGTCCTGTTGCTTTACCGTCATACCCAAGCCGTTTCAGTACCATATTGATACTGGCCTCACTCATCGGTTGATTTATGTTACAGCGCCCCGGAAAAACCAGTTGATACTGGCCTGTAAAAGCATATAGCTCTTTCAGCATTTCAATCACTTGTTTGGAAAGCGGAACGGAATGCGGACGGCGCATTTTCATTCTTTCTTCAGGGATTAACCAAATTGCATTATTGAAATCAAACTCACTCCAGTGGGCTGCCCGGAGTTCGATTGTTCTGACTCCGGTTAATAACAGGAGTTTGGTGGCTAAGCGGGTAACAGGGCTTCCTGAATACGCTGAAAGCTTCTGTAATAGTTCGGGAAGCTCCTGAGCGGTTAGGTGAGGGAAATGTTTTGTTTTAGGCGCTTTAAGCGTCCCTGTGAGCTCTGCGGCAGGATTTATCGTTGCACGGCCTGTAGCAATGGCATAACGGAAAATCTGATTACAGAACTGCCTGACCTTACGCATTTTTTCTAAAGCACCACGCTTTTCAATCATTCGTAAGATTTCTAACATTTCTAATGGAAGGATCTCGGCGACAGGGCGTCTGGCTAAATAAGGAAAGATATCTTTATCTAACGCATCAAGAACACTTTCAGCATAGCTTTCGGACCATTCAGACGATTTATGGGTATGCCATTCAAGCGCAATCGCTTTAAACGTATTTTCAACAGTTATTTTTTTCGCGAGTTTTTCCAGCTTCTTTTGTTCCGCCGGGTCGTTACCTTCAGCTAACAGTTTTCTCGCGTCATCACGTTTTATCCGTGCATCGGCAAGAGAGATATCGGGATAAACACCAATAGATAATTTTTTCTCTTTACCCGCAAAGCGATATTTCATTCGCCAGTAACGAGCACCATTAGGTTTGATGAGAAGATAAAGTCCACGCTCATCAGAGAGCTTATACTCTTTGTCTTTAGGTTTGGCAGCCTGTATCTGCCGGGCGCTGAGTGCCATAATGGGGGCCCCTAAATTACATTGAACACGATGAGCCCCCAAAAAAGCCCCCAACAGACACTTGATTCAGGTTGAGTCGTGTTGAGTTCGGTGGAGCTCGATGAGTGATAATACAAGGTAATTCAATGAATACAAAGGGGTTTACTTGACTTGAGGAGACCACTGTAGAAGTGAAAGTGGTGCCCGGACTCGGAATCGAACCAAGGACACGGGGATTTTCAATCCCCTGCTCTACCGACTGAGCTATCCGGGCAACGAGGCGTATTAAACCCGATTCCGTTCCGGGCGTCAATCTTATTTCCTTCAAATTTAATCAAGTGACGATTTTTTCTGCAATTTACTGAAATTTTAAGCAGTAACATTCATTTTTACGGCATAACACGTAAAATTACCGGCGGACAATTGCAGATCCTGTCCGCCGGAAAACTTAACGGCGGTAGCCTTTTTGCAGATCGTTGACTTTGCGCAGGTAATTACGGGATTCACCGGACGGGTGTTTCGTCGTCAGGGTTTCATACACTTTACCCGGCTCCATACCGCTGATAATGCGGGCGGCCTGCTTTTTATCATTGTGGAAGACACGCAGCACACTGCCCGCACCGCCGTTGTAGGCGGTGATAACCGCATAGCGCCGTGATGTCGGGTTGCTGATCTCACCGAGGTAGGTATTCTGCAGAATGGCCAGATATGCCGTACCTGTGTCGATATTACTGGCCGGGTCAAACAGATAGCTGCGGCTTGGCACACCGGAGCGGCCCTGTGATTTAAACACATCACGTCCGGCGGTGTTCGGCATAATCTGCATCAGCCCCAGAGCATCAGAGCGGCTGACCGCATACGGGTTAAAGCTGGATTCTGTCTGCATAATCGCAAGGATCAGCGATTCTTCCACGCCGTATTTGGCGGATGCCTGACGAACCAGCGGCAGGTATTTGTGAGCGCGCTGGTCCAGATGGTTCGGTACCAGTTTCAGGGTGATATAGGTGATCATCTGTGAGCCGGACTGACGGCGCTGTAAGCGGTTGGTTACCAGATAATCCGCGAATTTGGTGGCTCGCCACTCCCAGCGGACGGGTTGTCCGGTATGATCCAGCACCTGGCCGAACAGGAACGGCTCTTTACTGATGGTGACATCGTTGGCATCGGAATAGAGGTCAACTGAGCCCGGATCATCCCCCATCAGCAGGGTATTGATAATCGCCTGACGCAGATGGGCTTCCGGCTCAACCCCTGCCAGAGTCTCAATGGTAACGGTACCGGCATCAAAGTTGATATGGGAGCGGGTGTAGTACTGATCGGTGTATTTGACATAATCTTTCGGACCGGCAATCAGTACTTCTTTTATACCCCAGATATTTTCAATGTTATGGGCAAACTGGCCCATCAGAATATCAAATCCGTTGGTATCCTTAACATATTCCGGACGGTAATCCGTCTGTTTCTGTGAACCGGTACAGGACGCCAGCAGCGGCGCAAGAATGATCAGTGCAGCAAGTTTTTTCATGGGTATAAATACGGTGTGATCCGGGTTCAGATACAACATCAGAGCCGGGAAAGGGCTCTGATGACAGGATTATTTTTCAGGCGGTGTATAGCCTTCAATGTGGATATCGTGGCCTTCAAACAGGAATTTGACCATCTCCTGTTCCAGCAGTTTACGATCGTCCGGGTTCATGGTGCTGAGTTTTTTCTCGTTGATCAGCATGGTCTGTTTGGACATCCACTGCTGCCAGGCTTCTTTGGAAATCTCATTAAAAATACGTTTGCCTAATTCGCCCGGATAGAGCTGAAAATCCTGGCCGTCAGCCTCACGCTGAAGAAAGGTGCAAAAAATCGTTCTGCTCATGTAACATCCTCAAAAATGGGGTTCTTTACCGATTTGCTTAAGCAAGGTTTCCACCGGGGCGGCCAGGCCGATTACCGGGGGATTTTGGCTGTTATACCAAATCCCGTCGCTGTCGTCATGGACTGCGGTGCGATCGGTGACGTTTGCGGCAACGGGGACAATATCCAGATGAAAATGGCTGAATGTGTGGCGGAAAGCAATCAGCTGCTGTAACGGTGAGTGGCTGATACGGCGCTGTGCCAGCCAGCCGTACATGTCCTCTTCCGTTGCAAACTGCGGAAAACTGTATAATCCGCCCCAGATCCCTTTCGCCGGACGCTTTTCCAGCCAGATTTCATTATCATGCTGAATGATAAGAAAGTAAGCTGTTTTTTCCGGAATCGATTGTTTCGGTTTTTTGCCGGGATACGCTGCCGGGTTGTGCTCTGCATACGCAATACAGCCGGATTGCAGCGGGCACAGCTCGCACTTAGGTTTGCTGCGTGTGCAGACCATCGCGCCCAGATCCATCATCGCCTGATTAAAATATTGCACGCCGTCAGCCGGGGTGACATCTTCGGCGATCGCCCAGAGGCGGTTTTCCACCTCTTTTTTACCGGGCCAGCCGCTGACGGCATAACAGCGTGCCAGCACCCGTTTGACATTACCGTCCAGAATCGGGAAGTGCTGATTCTGAGAAAGTGACAGAATCGCGCCTGCGGTTGATCGCCCGACGCCGGGCAGGGCAACCACGTCCTCAAACGTGACCGGAAACCTGCCGCCGAATTCTGAGGCAATAGTCTGTGCCGCTTTGTGCAGATTGCGGGCACGGGCGTAATAGCCGAGCCCGGTCCACAAATGCAGCACTTCATCAAGCGGAGCGGCGGCGAGATCAGTAACCGCCGGAAACCGTTCAATAAAACGGTTAAAATAAGGAATAACCGTTGCCACCTGGGTCTGCTGTAACATCACTTCAGAAAGCCAGACGTGGTAAGGGGTCTTTTCCTGCTGCCAGGGCAGATTTTTTCTGCCGCAGCGGTGATACCACGTCAGAACCGACTGCGAAAATTGCTGTGCTTCCATGAGAATTAAATAATCATTGAATAGTTTTAATTGACGGGAATTCCAGCACACTGTTTTGCGACTGTAAACCAACTTTTACCCGAAATTGTGCGAAAGAGGGTGATTAACCGGTGCGAAGTCGGTTGTCTCTTGCTAAACTTGCCGCACTTTGCGTGTGTCAGCGCAGCGCAGCCCGTTGTGCCGGACACATTATGATTTATTTTTGCCGGGATACTGACAGCAAACCTTATGATCAACAATGTAATTTCGCCGGAATTTAATGAAGACGGCAGAGCCCTGCGCCGTGTCCGCAGTTTTGTGCGCCGTCAGGGACGGCTGACCAAACGTCAGGAAGATGCCCTGACTGACCTGTGGCCGTCAGCGGGTGTGGATTTTACCCCGGAACTGCTGGATTTTACCGCGCTGTTCGGGCGTGATGCACCGGTCACGCTGGAGATCGGTTTCGGCATGGGTACTTCTCTGGTGGAGATGGCGAAACAGAATCCGGATAAAAATTATCTGGGGATTGAAGTGCATGCCCCGGGGGTCGGTGCCTGTCTGGCAGATGCTCAGGAGGCCGGGGTAACGAACCTGCGCGTGATGTGCCATGATGCCATCGAAGTGCTGGATAAAATGATCCCGGATAACAGCCTGCATATGGTACAGCTGTTTTTCCCCGATCCGTGGCATAAGGCCCGTCACAATAAGCGGCGTATTGTTCAGTTGCCGTTTGCAGAAAAAGTGCGGACAAAACTGGCACCGGGCGGTATCTTCCATATGGCGACGGACTGGCAGCCGTATGCGGAGCACATGCTTGAGGTAATGACTCAGGCACCGGGTTACCGCAATCTGTCAGCCACACAGGATTATGTACCGCGCCCGGATACCCGGCCGGTCACGAAGTTTGAAAAACGCGGCCATCGCTTAGGCCATGGCGTCTGGGATCTGATGTTTGAGAGGATGAAATAATGGCAACACAACGTAGTCGTCGTTTACGGAAAAAAATGCGTATCGATGAGTTCCGCGAACTCGGTTTTTCCTTCAAATGGGATTTCCCGGAAGGCACTGATGTCGATACTATCGACCGCACGGTTGATCAGCTGGTTGACGAAGTGATCGAGCCGAACGGCCTGGCGCTGGATGCCAGCGGTTACCTGAGCTGGGAAGCCATGGTCTGTTTACAGAAAATCGGCGAGTGTACCGATGAACACCGTAAGCTGGTGGGTGACTGGCTGAAAGCCAAAGGGATGCAGAACATTCAGATGTCTGAACTGTTCGATATCTGGTGGGACTGAGATAAATTTCTTACCACGCTAATTATTAATAAGGGCACCTGAATGGGTGCCCTTATCTGTCTCCGGCCTCCGGATTTGCGGCATACCGTGTTTTGGAGTAACAATTTTGACCACACACTTTAGTAATGAACTGCTGGACGATATTTTGCACCGTGTCCGGCCGCTGATTGGCTCCGGTAAGGTGGCGGATTATATTCCGGCGCTGGCGGAAGTCTCACCAGACAGGCTGGGGATCGCGGTGTGTACCGTGGACGGAGAAATTTTTTCCGCCGGTGATGCTTATCAGCGCTTTTCGGTGCAGTCCATTTCCAAAGTGCTGAGTCTGACACTCGCGATGACGCGTTATAAGGAGTCTGAGATCTGGTCACGGGTTGGTAAAGAGCCGTCCGGTCTGCCGTTTAACTCGCTGGTGCTGCTGGAGATGGAAAAGGGTATTCCGCGCAATCCGTTTATTAATGCCGGGGCGATTATTATTGCGGATATGCTGCAGTCCCGCCTCAGTGCGCCGCGTCAGCGGATGCTGGAGTTTGTCCGCAAACTGACCGGCAGTCAGGATATTACCTATGATTTGCAGGTGGCGCGTTCTGAACTGGAACACGGCAGCCGCAATGCCGCTATCGCTTTTCTGATGAAATCTTTCGGCAATTTTGAAAATAATGTACTGACTGTGCTGGAGAACTATTTTCACTATTGCGCACTCTCAATGAACTGTGCTGAACTGGCAATCTGTTTTGCCTATCTGGCCAACGGCGGCGTACCGCTGGGTGGCAGCGAGCCGGTGATCACACCGTTGCAGTCACGGCAGATAAATGCCCTGATGCTGACCTGCGGGATGTATGACGGCTCGGGGGAGTTTGCTTACCGGATAGGCATGCCCGGTAAATCCGGGGTCGGCGGCGGGATCGTCTGTGTGGTGCCCGGCGAGTTTTCGGTGGTGGTCTGGTCACCGGAACTGGATGATTCCGGGAACTCTTTGGCTGGTTGTGCTGCCTTAGAAATGTTATCTGCAAAAATCGGGCGCTCTATTTTCTGAACCCGCCGGGTTCAGCGTCCGCTGTCTGAGAATCAGGAGTGTTTATGTTACGTAAATGGATTGCCGTTCTGAGTCTGGGTGCCGCGTCGCTGGCATCGGCGGAAGGGTATCAGTGCAGTGTCACCCCGCAGGATGATTTGGTTATCACACCGGCCTATGTACAGGTGATCGGGAAAAGCGGGGAAATGAAGATCACCCCTGACGGGCAGATCACCCGTGACGGCAAATCCCTGACACTCAGCGCCGCACAAAGTGCGGATGCAAAACGCTATCAGTCAGGTGTGCGTCAGGATGTGCCGTGGATAAAACAGCAGGCGGTGAACCGGATCGGTAAATCCCGTCAGGCGGTGGACAAGGTGCTGATCAAAGAGATGGGGCAGGACAGCAAACTGCGCGGCCATCTGACAACCCTGGAAGCGGATCTGAATAAACAGGTTGATCGGATTATTGAAACCCGTCCGGATGGTTATGCTTTCCATCATCAGGCGATTAAGCAGGTAGAGCAGGACGGACGTGCGCAAATTCAGCAGCGTCTCGGCGGTATGCTTCAGGATGCGATCAATGAGATCGGCCGCAAACAGCTGCTTGCCGGGCTGACCGGTGACAAAAACGCCGCCGGTGCGGCACTGAGCGGGCTGGACGGGTTACAGAAATCCTTACAGCAGGCCGTGCGTGAACAGGAAGGTGATTTTAAACAGTTCAGTAAACAGGTGTGTGGTAAAGTCACCACGCTGGAACAGCAGCGTATTCAGCTGATGAATTCCCTTAAGTAATATAAGGTTACCGGTACATTTTGTACCGGTAACTGCTTTTTTAGCTGATCAGGTTCAAATAAATAATAATTGTTATGATAATGATTCTTATTTGATTGACATGTTTCGGCTTCTGCCTAGAATGAACTGCAACGTTAAACGCATTTAATCAGGCAGGAACATGAAAAAGATCATTCCGTTAGTGTTAATTCCGTTTTTAGGCTTTGCCTCCGCTTCCGCGCTGGCTGACTCCGCGCCGAAATACACCCCGAATCATATCGCCGCTGTGGCGGATAAAAGCCCGCTGCTGACCATCGAACATCAGTCCGGCTCTGCAAAAGTGGCACAGAAACCATCCCGCGTGGTGCTGTTTGACTTTGGTGTGTACGACACCATGAATAAGCTGGGGCTGGCTGACAATGTTGTCGCGCTGCCGCTGGGTAATCTGCCGTCATACCTGAAAGGTCAGGTGAACAGCAAAGTCGCGGATGCAGGCGGAATGAAGACGCCGGACCTGGCAAAAATCGCGGAACTGAAGCCGGATCTGATTGTGATCACCGGTCGTCAGGGCAAATCATTCGATGAACTGAATAAAATCGCACCGACAGTGAACCTCGGTACCGGCGGTGATGATTATCTGGCAGCGGCAGAGGCGAATATTGCTCTGATCGGTCAGCTTTATGATATTGAGAAGAAAACCGCAGAAGAACTGACTGCACTGAATAAAACCATTGCTCAGGCTCAGGAAAAAGCCGCCAAATCCGGTAAAAAAGTACTGGTGATGCTGCACAATGACGGCAAATTATTCCCGAATAAACAGCCGGTTGTCTATCAGGTGGTGAAAGCGGCTGCTGTTGATATCCCGGTTGACCCGAAAGCAGAGAAAGATAAGCGTCCGCTGGTGACACCGGACATGGTGGCGGAGCTGAACCCGGATGTGATTCTGGTGATTGACCGCAGCGCGGCGATTGGCGCAGGGCAATGGGATAAAGCGGCCTTTGAAACTGATGGCGTGAAAAAGACCAATGCCTTTAAGAATGATAAAATTATCGTGTTACAGCCGGATCTCTGGTATCTCTCCGGCGGCGGACTGGATAGTCTGAGCCGTCAGGTGCAGGCCGTGGAAAGCGCGCTGTAATCAGCTGGATTGATATAACTAATAAAACCCGGGCGTGAAAGCGACCGGGTTTTTGTTTTATAAAAACCGTTCCAGCAACGTATTGAGGAATAACTTGCCGTGTTCGGTTATCTGCCAGTGAGTTGCGGTTTCGGAAATCTCACCGGCATTCAGTGCCGCCTCAATCTGCGGACGAACCACGGATTCCGGCAGTCCGGTGTAATCGGTGAAATCCCGGCGCGGCATCGCTTCCAGCAGGCGGAACCGGTTCATAAAGAACTCAAACGGCCGGTCTTCTGTTGCCACCTCATTTTGCTGATCAAGATAGCGCCCTTCCATATAACCGCGCGGATGTTTGGTTTTGACTGTCCGCAGAATGCGTCCGTCAGCAAACGAAATTTTGCCGTGCGCACCACAGCCGATCCCGAGGTAATCCCCGAAACGCCAGTAGTTGAGGTTATGCTGACACTGAAATCCCGGTTTTGCATACGCGGAGGTTTCATACTGCACATAACCGGCCTGTGTCAGTAGCTGATGCCCCTGAGAGAAAATATCCCACAAAAGATCGTCATCCGGCAGTACCGGCGGGCGGGAGCCGAAGCTGGTGTTCGGTTCAATCGTCAGCTGATACCAGGACAGGTGCGGCGGGGCAAGCTCAATCGCCTGGCGCAGGTCACTGAGCGCCTCGCCGAGATGCTGCTCCGGCAGCCCGTGCATCAGGTCGAGGTTAAAACTGCGCAGTCCGAGTGTCGCCGCGAGCCGGGCCGCCCGTTTGGCTTCTCCGGCATCGTGAATACGCCCGAGGCGGATCAGTTTGTCATCACCGAAGCTCTGCACACCAATGGAAATGCGGTTGATACCGGCTTTCTGGTAGCCACTGAAACGGTCGGCTTCTACGGTGCCCGGGTTGGCTTCCATGGTCACTTCCGCATCCTCCGCGACAGGGATCCGGGCACGTACGCCGTCCATCAGTGTCTGCATGGCTTCCGCACTCAGCAGGCTGGGGGTGCCGCCGCCGATAAAGATGGTCCGGATTTCGCGACCGGCCACCAGCGGCAGATCGGCATCCAGATCAGCCAGCAGATGTGCCACATAATCATCATGCGGCACTTCACCTTTCAGCGCGTGAGAGTTGAAATCACAGTAAGGGCACTTCTGAACACACCACGGAATATGAATATACAGACTGAGCGGGGGAAGCTTACCCATTACGCAGGGCTTCCGACAGCAGTGCCAGCGCTTTGCCGCGGTGAGACATAGCCTGTTTTTCTTCCGGACGCAGCTGTGCGGCGGTTTTATTCAGTTCAGGTAACCAGAAGACCGGATCATAACCGAAACCGCCTTCGCCCTGCGCCTGCTCTGCGATCACACCGGCCCAGCGGCCATGACAGATGATCGGCGTCGGGTCGTTTTCGTGGCGCATATAGACCAGTACACAGTTGAAGTGCGCCTGACGCTGTTCCGCCGGGACGCCGTCAAGGGCAGCCAGCAGTTTTACAATATTGGCACCGTCGTTGCCATCCGTTCCGGCATAACGGGCGGAGTAGATCCCCGGTGCGCCGCCGAGGTAATCGACAGAAATCCCGGAGTCATCCGCAATAGCCGGTAAACCGGTGACTTTTGCTGCGTGACGCGCTTTGATAATGGCATTTTCAACAAAGGTCAGGCCGGTTTCCTCAACGGAGCCGACACCCAGTTCCGTCTGTGCCACCACATCCATACCGGCATCTGCCAGCAGTGAGGCCATTTCACGGACTTTTCCGGCATTGCCGGTAGCTAAAACAATTTTGCGGGTCATATCAGCGCCTGATTATAAAAATATCCACTGAACAATATCGTTATAGAGATAGCCCAGCGCGTACAGAATAAAAATAACAATCATTGCAGAGAAATCAATGCCGCCCATCGGCGGAATGATACGGCGGAACGGTGACATCAGCGGCTCGGTCAGCTGCATCAGTACATAATCCACCGGGTTGCGGCCCTGACTGAACCAGCTCAGCAGCGCACGGGCGAGGATCACCCAGAATACCGTCATACCTGCAAGATAAAGAAGATTAAAGAAAGCGACTAACAGCATCAGCCCGCCGAGCTGGCCCTGAAAACCGGCCAGAAACCACGGAAAAAGCAGTTTCAGCAGGACGGCAACATAGGCCACCAGCACAGAGGCCGTATCAATCGGGCCGATAGCCGGAATAATACGGCGCAGCGGACGGACAACCGGCTGTGTGGCTTTCACGACAAACTGGGCAAACGGATTATAAAAGTCCGCGCGCGCCCATTGCATCCAGACACGCAGCAGTAAAATCGTGGCATAGGCATGCAGGAGCGTGGTGACAACAAAATTCAGTGTTTGCATCGGTGAAATCCTTAACAGAAAACAAATTAACCGGTTTGTGATAACGCACTAAGGTACAGGAAGGTCATGATACAGAATGATCAGGATACAGAATAGTTACGCGCACCGAAAATTGCGGTACCAATGCGCACCATGGTCGAACCGCAGGTAATCGCGGCATCCATATCATCGGTCATACCCATCGATAACGTATCCGCCTGCGGGTATTTTCCCTGCAGTTCACGGAAAGCGGTTTCCATCTGACGGAAAACCGCACACTGACGTTCCGGGTCTGTTTCCGGTGCCGGGATTGCCATCAGGCCGCGCAGACAGACATTCGGCAGGGCCGCAACCTGTTGTGCCAGTGCCGGTAATTCCGCAAGGGTGATACCGGATTTACTGTTCTCATCGCTGATATTGATCTGGATAAGCACATTCAGCGGTGCTTTGTCTGCCGGGCGCTGATCACTCAGGCGCTGGGCGATTTTCAGCCGGTCGATGGTGTGGCACCAGTCAAAATGCTCCGCAACCAGACGGCTTTTATTAGACTGCAGCGGGCCGATAAAGTGCCATTCCAGGTGTTGATTCGCGGAGAAATACTGAATTTTTTCAACGCCTTCCTGGACGTAGTTTTCACCAAAGCGGGTTTGCCCGGCAGCTATTGCTTCTTCGAGCGCGCTCACAGGTTTGGTTTTACTGACGGCAAGTAAGGTCACTGTGTGTGGATCGCGGCCGCATTTTTGCGCCGCAGCGGTTATACGTTCTCTGATTTCTGTCAGATTGTCTTTTATTGGTTTCATGATGATCCGGGAGATAACCTAATGAATATGGATAATTTAATCGCCCTTAGTGTAAAGCATAATGCATCCGATCTGCACCTTTGTGTTGGTCAGGTGCCGGTATTACGGGTGGATGGAGAGCTTTTTTCGCAGACACACTGTGCGGCGGTAACGGATGACGCACTGCGCGGCTGGGTAAAGACGATCCTCGACCAGGCAAATTACCACAGATTGATGACAAAAGGGCAGGCGGATCTTGCGTTGTTTATCCGCGATCAACCTTTGCGGGTGAATATTTTCATGGCAGGGGGATTGCTGAACGCCGCACTGCGGCTGATAAGCCCGGTGGTTCCCTCTCTGGAGGATATCCTGGCACCGCCGGTGTTTGCCGGGCTGCTGTCAGAAACGCAAAGCGGCCTGATTCTGGTCACCGGGGCGACCGGCAGCGGAAAATCAAGCACGCTGGCGGCGCTGCTCAGTTATATCAATCAGCACTTCCGGCGGCATGTGATTACCCTGGAAGACCCGGTGGAGTTCCGTCACCGCAGCAGGCAGTCGCTGATCCGCCAGCGGGAAATCGGCCGTGATTGTGAGGATTATCAGCAGGGGCTGACAGCCGCACTGCGCCAGGATCCGGACGTCATTATGCTGGGGGAACTGCGGGATGAGGCGGCTATCCGTCTTGCGCTGACGGCGGCGGAAACCGGACATCTGGTGCTGAGTACCCTTCATACCAGAGGCGCGATTGCGGCGATTGAGCGGCTGACGGATGTGTTCAGCGGCGCAGAAAAAAACAGGGTATGCAGCCAGCTGGCAGGCAGTCTGGTGGCGGTGCTGAGTCAGTATCTGGTGGCAAAACAGGGCGGCGGGCGCTGTGCCGTGTTTGATGTGCTGATCAATACCCCGGCGGTGGCGAGCCTTATCCGGGATAACAAAGCATATCAGATTGCCTCTCATCAGCAGTCAGGCGCACAGTCCGGGATGATGACGGAGGAGCAGTGCCTGCAATGGCGGCGCGGCAGAGGAGAGATTGCAGGGGAGGCGGACGCGGTACCGGCATGGTAAACAGTACCGCGCGCCGGGGCAGAATTGTCAGCGGTAAAGCTGTTCAAACCAGCTTTCAAGGATAATCACGGCAGAGGCGGAGTCTACTTTGTCTTTGCCGAGAGCGCGGTAGCCGCCGTCTGCAAACAGATTGGCGCGGGCTTCCACCGTGCTGAGGCGCTCGTCATGGAGTTCAGCGCGGATCCCGAAACGCCCGTGCAGGCGGTTGGCGAATTTTTTCGCCTGATTCGTGACCAGCTGCGGTGTGCCGTCCATATTGAGCGGCAGGCCGACAACCACATAATCCGGCTGCCATTCACGGAACACGGCGGCGATCAGCTCCCAGTCCGGGATTCCTTCACGGGCTTTCAGTGCCGCCAGCGGGCGGGCGGTGCCGGTGATGGTCTGACCGACAGCCACGCCAATGCTTTTGGTGCCGAAATCAAAGGCAATCACAGTATTACTGCTCATTATGCGTGTCCGGCCTGTTGTGCAATGGTGTAAATATTGACGCCGATACCGGCGGCAGCTTCGCGCCAGCGGTCGGGCATCGGGGTACGGAACAGCAGGCGCTCACTGACATCGGCCACCAGCCAGCTGTTCTCCATGATTTCCCGCTCCAGCTGACCGGCTGTCCAGCTTGAGTAGCCGAGCGTCATCAGATAGTGCGCCGGCTGCTCTGCGGTTCCCAGGGTTTCCAGCACATCTTTCGAGGTGGTCAGAAACAGATCATCGGTCAGGCGGGTACTGGCGGCGTACTCTTTATCACCTGAGTGCAGCACGAAGCCGTGCTCTTCAGAAACCGGTCCGCCGAGCAGAACCGGTTTTTCCAGCGACAGGTTTTCATCATGGATATCCGGGGTGATTTTCAGCTTTTGCAGAATTTTACTGACAGACAGCTGTTCGATTGGTTTGTTGATCACCAGTCCCATTGCCCCGTTTTCATTGTGCTCACACAGATACACAACTGAACGCGCAAAATACGGGTCATCCAGTGAGGGCATAGCAATGAGAATATGATGTTGTAAGTTCATAACCTTCTTTTCAGTCTGCCCGCAGACCGGAAAGAACGGCCTGCGGATATGGGTGTGCGGGGGGAGAGCCCCGGCGGTTACCGGGCGAGACGTTTTTCAATGGCATCCATCAGCATGCCGGTGACAGAAACGTCCGGTTGTGCGGCTTCAATTTCGCGGGCACAGGTCGGGCTGGTTACGTTGATTTCCGTCAGGCGGTCGCCGATCACATCGAGGCCGACAAAAATCAGACCTTTTTCTTTGAGGACCGGTGCCACGCTGCGGGCAATGGCCCAATCACCTTCACTCAGCGGACGCACTTCACCGTGCCCACCTGCCGCGAGGTTACCGCGTGTTTCACCTTTGGCCGGGATGCGTGCCAGGCAATAAGGAACCGGTTCGCCGTCCACCACCAGGATACGTTTGTCACCGTCTTTGATGGCAGGCAGGAAGTTTTGCGCCATGCAGAAAGTATGACCGTGATTGGTCAGGGTTTCGATAATCACACCGACGTTCGGGTCATCCTGTTTCAGACGGAAAATAGACGCACCGCCCATGCCGTCGAGCGGTTTAAAAATCACATCACCGTGTTTTTGATGGAATTCACGCAGACGCTGTGCACTGCGGGTGACCAGGGTGTCCGGGGTCAGATCGGCAAACCAGGCGGTGAATAGTTTTTCGTTACAGTCGCGCAGGCTCTGCGGTTTGTTGACGATCAGGGAACCGGCACTTTCCGCACGCTCCAGGATATAGGTGGCGTAAATGAATTCAGTATCAAACGGCGGATCTTTGCGCATCAGAATGACATTCAGGGTGCCCAGCGCGATATCCTGCTCGCTGCCGAACTGATACCAGCCTGCCGGGTCTTCTTTCACCGTCAGGGTGCGGGTACGGGCACGGGCAACGCCCTGATGCAGATAAAGGTCATTCATCTCCATATAATGGATTTCATAACCACGGCGCTGTGCTTCGAGCAGCATCGCGAAACTGGTGTCTTTCCTGATTTTGATGGAATCGATAGGATCCATCACAATACCGAGCTTGATCATTTTTTCTCCTTAACCCAGATCGCCGAAACGCACCTGCAATGCGGTGATTGCAGTGAGCGCGGTGGTTTCTGTGCGTAATACACGCGGCCCTAATAAGATGTCGGTAAACTGATGACCGGCGGTCATCGCGATTTCCTCTGCTGACAGCCCGCCTTCCGGGCCAATCAGCAATCGCACTTTAGCGGTTTCTGCGGGCAGTGTATTGATACTTTGTGATGCGCGCGGATGTAAATTTATCTTCAGGGCATCATCATTTTCCGCACACCATGCTTCCAGGGTCTGCACCGGGCGGATCTCCGGAATCACGTTGCGTCCGCACTGCTCGCAGGCGGCGATGGCAATTTTCTGCCACTGCTGCTGTTTTTTGTCCAGCCGTTCACCATCCAGTTTAACACCACAGCGTTCAGAGATCAGGGGGGTAATAATCTGAACACCCAGTTCAACCGATTTCTGAATGGTGAATTCCATTTTTTCGCCGCGTGACATCACCTGTCCGAGGTGGATAGACAGCGGGGATTCGCGGTTGTCGTCCTGCTCATCAGCGATACGGACAGTCACACTTTTTTTGCTGATATCTGTAATTTCAGCATTAAAAATCCGGTTGGTGCCGTTAAACAGGATCAGGGAATAGCCGGTTTTCATCCGGAGCACACGGGCAACATGGTTGGCACCGTCGTCTGTCAGTTCTGTCACCATGCCGGGGGTTAAAGTGCCGGGGTGATAAATGCGCGGGATCCGCATGAAAATATCCTTTACGTTCTGCCGGCACGCTGCCGGTTGATACACATTGCCCTCATGATAATAGAGGGGGGATCCTCACTGCAAGCATCAGCCGGGATCATTACATGCCGGGGTAACAGCCAATATTGCGTGATGACCCGAAAAAAAATGTAATTCAGCGGTAATCAGGGAAAAAAAGATGTCTTTCCCGGGGCGGTCAGGCAGGCTGCGGATATCGCAACAGGGAAAGACGCGGAGAAAACATGGACTGGCTGATTATGATTATCTGGGGAGTATTTTTGCCGCTGCCGCTAAAAGCCGGGACGGAATATATTCTGCGCCATTACTATCAGTATCCGCAGCGGTTGCCGGGCGGGTGGTTATATCTGCACTGCCTGTTATCCGGCGTGCTGATCGTGTTCTGGTCAGACGGACAGGGCGTGTATGTCCTGTTTCTGACTCTGCTGTTTTTGTGTCTGGTGATGCTGTTTCATATTGATAACGCAGTATTTTATTTGCCGGATAAACTGGTGTTCCCGGTGCTGTGGGCCGGATTGCTGTTTCAGAATGAGGTCCGGCTGGTGACGCTCTCTTCCGCGCTGTACGGGGTGATCGGCGGTTTTTTTCTGCTCTGGTGTGTGGCGGAAGGTTATGCCTGGTGCCGGAAAAAAAGCGGCCTGGGCGGCGGGGATATCAAACTGTTTTCTGCCTCCGGGGCCTGGGTGGGGGCGGAACAACTCGCGCTGTTGCTGATGCTGGCCTGTGTGTCAGCGCTGGTGGTGTCCGGGATGCACTATTTCCGTCATCGCGGTTATCATCACCCGCAGTGCGGCCCGCGTATTATTGCCTTCGGGCCGCATTTAATTGCGGGGATGATTATGGTGATGGGAATGATGTCAGGCAGTCGTTTTCAGTAACGGGATCAGCCTTTCCCAATGAGATTCTGCACCCAGTACCGCCTGGTTCGGGATGTGCTGAAATTGGCCGTCCTCTTCCAGCAGCAGAGTCGGGAAGCCGCCGGTCGGGTTATGCACAAATAACTGACGGCTCTCATTAATATGCTGCTCAGTATTATCAGACTGAATATCGCTGATACCCAGTTTATCCGCCAGCCTGCGCAAAGTATCGCGGTTAAGCGGCAGCCCGTCCTGATAATAGGCTTTCTGGCAGGCTTCCAGCATGTCAATGCCTTTACCTGACTGTGCCTGCGCACTGAGAATGGCGGCAATCGGCGGCACGGAATCCATCACCCACTCCTGATTTTTCAGCAGGGTGTAAAAAGCATCGGTAAACGCTTGTCCGGTCAGCTGAGTGATGCGCTGATTGTGGTTGCGGATCATCTCCCGCATGCTGTCATCTGCCGGGCGGCGCTGTGAGCCGGTAATCATCCCGCCGCCGTGCAGGGCGATCGTCACGCCCTGTTTATGTGCGGCCTGAATAAACGGCGCAATACCATAACACCAGCCGCAGAGCGGATCATAAATATAGTGCAGCGTTTTTACTGACATTCTGTTTTCCTTAAATCAGATTACTGCGGCCAGCGCATTTCACCTTTGAGCACTTTGGCGCTCAGTTCGAGGCTTGATTCATCCGCTAGGGCCGGGTAAGCGGCTTTCAGTGTGCTGATCATCTGTTGTGAGTCCTTACTTTCTTTCAGGGCTGCTTCCGCACGGGTCAGATAATCCGCGGTAAAGGTAATGGCCACCGGTGAGAAATGGCTGTTACCGACATAATGGCCGGGCACCACGGTGGCCGGATGTTTGTCCTGCATACTTTTCAGCGACTGCTGCCAGTACTGACGGGATTCCGGGGTCTGGGTATCCGCCAGCCAGACATGGATATTCTCTGATACCAGCACACCGCCCATTACCGCAGACAGTGACGGCACCCATACATAACTGCGCTCCGGTGCCGGGCTGTCCAGCCCTTCAATCAGAATACTTTCCCCTTCCAGCATAATGCGGTTGCCCTCTAACGGCTCCGGCACAACGATACTCTGCGGGGCATTTTCTTTCAGAACCGGTCCCCAGTAAGCCAGTTTACCGTCTTTACTTTCTTTAATCAGTGCCACGGTCTGCGGAGTGGCGACAATCTTAGCCTGCGGGAAGGCTTTTTTCAGTTCATCCAGTCCGAAATAGAAATCCGGATCCGAATGGCTGATATAAATGGTGGTCAGCGTTTTGCCGGTCGCACGGATTTTATCCGCCAGTACCTGAGCATCATCTTTCTGAAACTGAGCATCAATCAGAACCACCTCATTTTTGCCGCTGATGATTTCCGAGGAAACCGGAAAGATACTTTTTTCGCCGGGGTTATACACTTCCAGCGACAGCGGTGCGGCGGCAGTGACAAAAGAGGCACCCATCAGGGCGCTGAATACCAGTGAGGTACGGATTGCAGAAGTCATGGTGTTATCCTTTTTGCAGGTGAGTCGTTAAGATGACGCTATAATAAGTTGCATAATCCGCCGGAAAAACCCCATAATCCGGTCTTCATTGTTGCATAAACCGGACAAATAAAATGGACAGGATCACCGCCGCTCAGGTTTTTATTGCCATTACCGAACAGCGCAGCATGAGCAAAGCCGCAGATATGCTGGGTATGTCCCGGGCGATGGTCACACGTTATCTGGCTGAAATGGAGAACTGGGCCGGTGTGCGGTTACTGAACCGGACAACCCGCAGCCTGACGCTGACCTCTGCCGGTGAAGCGGTGCTGACGCAAAGCCGGGAATTACTGTCGCTGGCAACGGCGATTGCCCGTCCGGTGGTGACAGAAGATGAGGCCGTCAGCGGCCTGGTGCGGATCACCTGTGCCCAGTCACTGGCGATGGTGGCACTGTCAAAGGCGCTTGTGCAGTTCCGGGCCCGTTATCCGGCTGTTGCTGTTGATGTGCAGGTTACAAATAAAGCGATCAGCCTGGTGGAGGAACGGATTGATCTGGGGATCCGCATCACCAACAACCTTGAGCCGAACCTGATCGCGAAGCCGCTTTCCCGCTGTGATTCTGTGGTTTGTGCGGCACCGGCGTATCTGGAAAAACACGGGTATCCGCTATCGCCTGAGGCACTCAGTGAATTGACCTGTCTGACCTATAATTTCTACGGTCGCAGCCTGTGGTTATTTGAACGGAATGATGAGGTGATTTCTGTCCCGGTAAGCGGGGCGCTCAGTGCCAATGAATCCACGTTTCTGCTGGAAGCAACGCTGAACGGGGAAGGTATTGCATTGCAGCCTTACTGTTCGGTGTATGAGCATCTGAAAACCGGGCGCCTGGTGCGTCTGTTTCCGGAATACCGGCTGCCTGCGCTCGGCATTTACGGCATTTATACCAGCCGCGAACATATGGCGCGGCCGCTGCGTCTGCTGCTGGATTTTCTGGCAGAGTGGTTTGCACATTCGCCGGACTGGCTGCCGTATCTGCTGGATGAAAAAACTAACCGGTAACCCGTTTTAACTGCCGCAAAACAGCCTGCATATGCTGACGGAGATGGGTAATAAAAATATCTGTCAGTACAGAATGCGGCCTGTGCAGCGGGCGGATCAGGCTCACGGTGAACGGAATGTCTTCACTGAACGGACGGACACAAATCCCGCTGCAATCCATGGCGGTCAGTGGGTTAACGACAGATACCCCCAGCCCCTCCCTGACCATGGCACATACCGAGGCCGCACTGTGTGTTTCCATTATCATCCGACGCGGGATCTGCTTTTCACTGAACAATGCATCAATCCTCTGCCGGTAACTGTCCGCAACGGACAGGCTGATAAAATTTTGCTGTGCAAAATCAGCGGGGGTCAGTACTGATTTGCTGCACAGTGGATGCGATGACGGCAGCACACAGACTTCACTGAGCGTGAGCAGGGTTTCCTGCAGGGTGCCGGGCGGCGTCAGCTGATGTTCGGTGATCCCAAGGTCATAACGCTGGGCGGAGAGCCACTCTTCCAGCAGCGGTGACTCCTGCGGGGCGATTTCAAAATTCACATCCGGATACTGCGCATGAAATGTGCGGCAGACAGCAGGCAGCAATGACTGAGCAAAGGCGGGCAGGCAGGTGATTGCCAGCTGGGCATGCTGAAACTGGCGGATGCTCTCCGCCGCCCGGCTGATACGCTCAAGGCCGTAATAGGATCGTTCCACTTCCTCGAATAACCGCAGCCCCTGTTCAGTCGGGTGCAGGCGGCCTTTGATGCGGTCGAACACACGGAACCCGAGGATTTTCTCGAAACGGGCAAGCTCCCGGCTGACCGTCGGCTGAGAGGTATGCAGCAGTTGTGCGGCATCCGTCAGGCTCTTTGTTGTCATAACCGCGTGGAAAATATCAATGTGACGCCAGGAGTAGTGTTCCATTATTCATCGAATCCATATCAGTAATGAATAGACATTAGCAAATCAGATATTTTAAATCGCGCAGAATTTTTGTCACGATGGAAAAAAATGAGATCACGATCAAAAAGAGCACAACATCATGACTATCGCAACCAAAACACTCCGCGCCCCGTTTACCCCGGATGCCCTGCGCAGCCTGGCTCAGCAGTACGGTACCCCGCTATGGCTGTATGACAGTGAGGTGATTATCAGCCGTATTGCCCGTCTGAAGCGCTTTGATGTGATCCGTTTTGCGCAGAAAGCCAATTCCAATATTCATATTCTGCGTCTGATACATGAGCATGGTGTCAAGGTCGATTCCGTCTCTGCCGGGGAAATCGAACGGGCACTGAAAGCCGGTTACCGTCCGGATGAGATTGTTTTCACCGCCGATATGATTACAGAAGAAACGCTGGATCGCGTGCTGGAACTCGGCATTGCGGTAAATACCGGCTCGGTGGATATGCTGCGCCAGATTGGTGCCCGCCGTCCGGGGCATCCGGTGTGGTTGCGCATTAATCCGGGGTTTGGTCACGGGCACAGCCAGAAAACCAATACCGGCGGCGAGAACAGCAAGCACGGGATCTGGTTTGCGGATCTCGGAGAAGCACTGGCAGAAATCAGCCATTATCAGCTGACATTAACCGGCATCCATATGCATATCGGTTCCGGAGTGGATTATGAGCACCTGGCAACGGTCTGTGATGCCATGGCTGAACTGGTGATCACCAATAATCTGGATATCCGCGCGATTTCTGCCGGCGGCGGATTATCGACCCCTTACCGTGAAGGGGATGAAGTTATTGATATCGACAATTATTTTTCACTCTGGGATGCCGCCCGGGATCGTATTGCCCGTCATCTCGGTCGTGAGATCACTCTGGAAATTGAACCGGGTCGTTATCTGGTGGCGGAATCCGGTATTCTGCTGGCACAGGTACGGGCGGTCAAAGGGATGGGGAGCCGCCACTATGTGCTGGTGGACAGTGGTTTTAATGATCTGATGCGTCCGGCCATGTATGGCAGTTATCACCATATTTCAGTGTTACCGGCAGCGGGAGAACCGCAAAACAGTGCTGTGCGGGAAACAATTGTCGCCGGGCCGTTATGTGAATCCGGGGATGTGTTTACCCAGCTGGAAGGCGGGATGGTGGTGCCGCGTGCATTACCGGAAGCCGCTGTGAATGATTTTCTGGTATTTCACGATACCGGGGCATACGGCGCATCGATGTCATCAAATTACAACAGCCGTCCGTTATTACCGGAAATTTTATTTACTGACGGAAAGGCGAAACTGATCCGCCGCCGTCAGACCATTGATGAACTGATGGCGCTGGAAATTACAGAATAATATATGTGTCTGACCAATATTGAAAATACCCGGGAATAACATCCCGGGTATTTTATTATTGATACTCCCCGGGAGTATGTTAATGTTATTTTTACTTACATAAAAATAACAACAGAATGATAACTTTTAACGCAATAATCCCATCCGGAGGCCATATTCCGGCAGAGTGTGACTGGTGTTATAAAACCGATTGCCTGTCATAGAGTCCCCGCACTGTTACCTCTATTATCACTTCAGTCACTTTATTATTTATTATCGGTACAGTTTTTATATAACAGTGCCGGTCAGCTTTTTCCGGGGACGTGTGTATTATGAATTTAATGCAGCCATTTGTATCAGAAAAATTAACACTTAAAAATAAATTAGTTTATCCGCCGGTCAGAATAAAACGTGCCACTGACGGCTACGCGGATTACTTTCATCTGGCGCATTATATGTCTTTTGCTGTCGGTCAGGTCGGGCTGATTATTATGGAAGAGTGCGCGGTTACCGTTGACGGCCGTCTGGGCAGTGGTGCGCTGGGTTTATATGAGGACGGACATGTTGCGATGCTGGCGCAGATTGTGGCAATGCTGCAAAATGAAGGCAGTAAAGTGGCGATCCAGCTTAATCATGCAGGCAGTAAGTCACGGCTGGAATCCGGCAATATTATTCAGGATATTAATGCATTAACAGCGCAGGATATTACTGCATTGTTTGACTGCTATACACGCGCGGCGGCACGGGCAGATAAAGCCGGATTCGATGCCCTGGAAATTATGGCATCCCATGAGTTTTTAATTTCTCAGTTTATTGATCGGCGGACAAATCAGCGCAGCGATAAATATGCTGATCCGGTTATTTTTCTGACAGAATTACTGACCGCAGTCCGCAAATCCTGGCCGGAAGATAAAGCGATTATTTTGCGTATCGGCACCCGTTACTGCGAAGAAGACAGTATTTCATTTACACAAAAAATTCTGCGTAATATTAATCTGCTTATTGATATTGTGCATATATCCAATGGCGGCAGTCAGATGCACGGAACCAATAAAGGGGTGGCATATCAGCTGGAAGATACCAAAGGGGTAAAAAAAGGCTGTGAGAAACCGGTTATTGTTGTCGGGGGTATTCGTGATCACCAACTGGCCGATGATATATTAGAACACCAATATGCGGATTTAATTGCCGTTGGTCGCGGGTTATTGCGCAATCCTAACTGGTATCTGAAATATGATCGTAAATTAATTCCCCGTCCGTATATCCGGGCATTTCGCTGATAACAGTAAATACAATGACAGGAAGATAACATGGCAATATCAGTCTTAAAACGTATTTTCAGTGCCTGTGTATTACTGCTGTTTTTCAATTGTGCCGGGGCAAAAGAAATTACTGATCTCGCCGGAAACCGGGTCACTATTCCGGATACGGTAGAGCGGATTGCGGTTGTACCTATTCCGTGGATGTCGATGATTTATGTGGTGGATGGTTCAGACGCAAAAATTGCGGGGATGCATCCGTCAGCAAAAGAGGCTTACCGTAACAGTATTTTAAATACACTGGCACCCGGTATTGAGAAAGTGAACAGCACCTTTGTGAATAAAGATTTCACGATTAACGGCGAAGAACTGGTCAGGTTAAATCCGGATCTGGTGATTATCTGGGATTACCAGAAAGAAGAAAAAGAGAAACTGGATAAACTCGGTATCCCGGCGGTGGCAATCAGATACGGTGATTTGGATGATGTGAAAAACGGGATCAGGTTGTTGGGCGACATTCTGGGCAAAGAAAAGCGGGCCGCAGATTTACTGGCTTTTTTTGATCATCAGATTCAGTCAGTGAACACGGTGACAAGAGACTCAACCCCGGTGACCATTCGTGAGATGCCGTACGGAAAGCCGGGTATTCTGTATGTCAGAGATAAAAATTTGACGGTGGCCGGTAAGACCTCGGTAAACAGCCTGATGATCAACCGGGCCGGGGGCATTAATCTGACAGATGATATGCGGGTTAAACCAAACTGGATCACGGTGTCGGCAGAGCAGGTGATTAACCTGGATCCGGACATTATTATTCTGAGCCAGTTTGATTCATTCGTGCCGGAAGATGTGTACCGGAATACGGTCGGCTGGCAGGGCGCAGAAACGATTTCTGCTGTGAAGAACAGACGTGTTTATAAAGCCCCTATCGGTATTTACCGCTGGGATGCACCGGGGATCGAAACACCGCTGATGATGAATGGATTGAAGCGCGGGTTAAACGTAAACCGGCAGATGACACGGCAATACAGCAGGATATCCGTCAGTTCTTTAAGCAGTTCTTTGATACCGATCTGACAGACGCACAAATGCGGGAAATCCTCAGCCTGGATGCCAATATGACCGGTAACAGCAGCACAGGACGGTAATACAGAGGTAATACAGAGTGCAGTAATGGCGGAGCAGAGAACGGCTCCGCCATGTTATTTATGCGCCGGGATTTTCACCTTTACGGTAACGGTGAGAATTAGCGTGTGATTTTAAGCCGATAATCTCCGGTGCAAACTCATCCACATTGATTGAACGCAGACGGCTGGCTTCCGCTTTGCGCAGGATATCCGCCTCTTCTGGTGTGACTTTTCCGCTTTCCAGGGCAATATCCGCCAGTTTATCCAGCCGGGTGAAATCAATATGTTTTTCAGCCATACGACTGAGGCGATCTACCAGCGGCTCGGCGGCGAGAATATCACTGAGTGCGGCATTGAGCAGCCCGTGCGGGTTGTTGGGCTCAGGAGCCAGGTATTGCCCGCGTCCGATTCTGTCGCGGGTCTCTGACGGTTCCTGCAGCAGACGGGCGAGTTTGCTGTCCAGTTTATCTGACGGCGGACGGTGATGGCGGCCTGACGGGAAGACGGTCAGACGCAGCAGCGCAGCCACTTTGCGGTCAGGGAAGTTGGTCAGCAGTTCATCCATCGCTTTTTCGGCTTCATACAGACAATCCTGTACTGCCCAGTGTACCAGCGGTAAGTCAGCCTGCGGGCGGCCATCCTCATCAAACCGTTTTAAAGTGGCAGATGCGAGGTAAAGCTGGCTGAGTATATCGCCGAGTCTGGCAGAAATCCGCTCACGGCGCTTCAGACTGCCGCCGAGTGTCGCCATCGCGATGTCTGACAGCAGCGCCAGGTTGGCACTCAGCCGGTTAAGGTGCTGATAATAGCGGCGGGTGGCATCCCGGAACGGTGACGGACTGAAATACCCGCGCGATAACCCGAGCCAGAAACTGCGGGTGGCGGCGGTTAATACATGGCCGATATGGGCAAACAGCGCGTTATCGAAGTCATTCAGCTGATTGTCTGCCGCTGCGGCCATCTCAGTCAATACATACGGATGACAGCGGATAGCGCCCTGACCGAAGATAATCATACTGCGGGTCAGGATATTGGCACCTTCGACGGTGATCGCGATAGGCGCTCCCTGATAGTTACGGGCCAGGAAGTTGGACGGCCCGAGGCAGATACCTTTACCCCCCGCAATATCCATGGCATCAATAATGGCGCGCTGTCCCCGGTGGGTACAGTGATATTTCACAATCGCGGACAGAACCGCCGGTTTCTCACCGAGCATAATACCGGTGGTGATCAGTGTGGCGGCGGCATCCATCAGATAGGCATTTCCGGCAATCCGCGCCAGCGGCTCCTCAATCCCTTCCATTTTGCCGATCGGCATCCGGAATTGACGGCGGATATAAGAATAAGCGCCAATTGCCATGGCCGCACTTTTCAGCCCGCCGGTGGCATTGGACGGCAGGGTGATACCACGCCCGACCGACAGACACTCCACCAGCATGCGCCAGCCCTGTCCGGCCATTGCCGGGCCGCCGATAATATAATCCAGCGGCACAAAGACATCTTTACCGCGTGTCGGGCCGTTCTGGAACGGGACATTAAGCGGGAAATGGCGGGTACCGGTTTCAACCCCCGGGGTATTTACCGGGATCAGTGCGCAGGTGATCCCCAGCGAGGTTTTTTCACCGAGCAGTTTATCCGGATCATACAGTTTAAAGGCGAGACCCAGCACGGTGGCGACCGGTGCCAGGGTGATATAGCGTTTATTCCAGTTCAGGCGCATGCCGAGCACCTGTTCACCCTGCCATTCGCCGGTGCAGATAACCCCGGTATCCGGAATGGCACCGGCATCAGAACCGGCTTCCGGGCTGGTCAGGGCAAAGCAGGGGATTTCTTCCCCGGAGGCCAGTCCCGGCAGCCAGCGTTTTTTCTGCTCATCTGTGCCGTAGTGCTGTAACAGCTCTCCCGGCCCCAGTGAATTGGGAACGCCGACGGTAATCGCCAGAATACCGGAAACCCCGGCGAGTTTTTGCAGCACCCGCGCCTGGGCATAGGGAGAGAATGCCAGTCCGCCGTATTCTTTGCGGATGATCATGGCGAAGAATTTATGTTCGCGCAGGAACTGCCATAATGCCGGCGGCAGATCCGCCAGTTCGTGGGTAATTTCAAAATCGTTGGCCATCCGGCAGGCTTCTTCTGCCGGGCCGTCGAGGAAAGCCTGCTCTTCTGCGGTCAGCTGCGGGGCAGGGTAGCTGTGCAGCTTCTGCCAGTCGGGCTGACCACGGAACAGATCGCCCTCCCACCAGGTGGTGCCTGCATCAATCGCTTCTTTTTCTGTCTGTGACATCGGCGGCATCACTTTGCGGAACAGCAGCATCAGACGGCTGCTGAACAGGGCTTTACGCACGGACGTGATCACAAACGGCAGGAAAATCAGTGCCAGAAGAACGGTGACAGCAAACGGCCATAAACGGAAGACATTCATGATGAGACTGAACAGTATCAGTGCTGTTGCACTGAACTTCAGACTGACCCGGTGAAAAGCGAGCAGCCCGGTGACGGCGATAAACAAGATAATACTGAGTAGTAACATGATGAACCTCCGTAAGGGGTATCCGTGTCAGCACATGTGACGTGTCAGTACACTGTGACATCAGAGGTCTGACCTGTTGTGTTCAGATTTAGCGCAACGGCGGAATAATTTCAACGATTTCACATTTTATTTACAACTCAGCTCACAAAATTAGCAGAATAAAATGTGTCTTATTTGCAGATGCCACGGATTGTGACTTCTTTCACCGGGGCAGATCCGTTACACTCAGGACAGACAAATCCGATTCATTTTCAGGAGCCTATCTCTATGTACCAGGAACTTATCCGCGGTGAACTGACCGAAGCAGCGGCAACCCTCGATAACTTTTTGAAAGATGAGAATAATATTGATGCTATCCGCCGGGCTGCTGTCATGCTGGCTGATTCTTTTAAAGCGGGCGGCAAAGTGATGTCATGCGGCAACGGCGGTTCACACTGTGATGCGATGCATTTTGCGGAAGAACTGACCGGACGCTACCGTGAAAACCGTCCGGGTTATCCGGCGATTGCCATTTCAGATGTCAGCCACTTATCCTGCGTCAGCAATGATTTCGGTTATGAATATGTTTTCTCGCGTTTTGTGGAATCTGTCGGTCGTGAAGGGGATGTGTTACTCGGTATCTCCACATCCGGTAATTCAGGTAACATTATTAAAGCCATTGAAGCGGCGCGTGCCAAAGGCATGAAAGTGATCACGCTGACCGGCAAAGACGGTGGCAAGATGGCAGGCAGCGCGGATATTGAAATCCGTGTCCCGCATTTTGGTTACGCGGATCGCATTCAGGAAATTCATATTAAGGTTATTCATATTCTGATCATGCTGATCGAAAAAGAAATGGTCAAATAACCGGATATAAGCCGGATCTCCTGAAAAAGCACTCTGCCGCCGGTTGAGTGCTTTTCTATGGCACAATGCCTGTCTTATTCACCATAAGCATAAATCACCTTATATATAACCAAATCATCTAAAAGAATGATATTTTCGCGATTGTGAAACTATCGGATTGCGGGTAACAATAGTCCTCAGTCATCACAAAAACGGGTAAGGGAGAAAGGCGATGTGTGAATTGCTGGGGATGAGTGCAAATGTCCCGACTGATATTCATTTCAGTCTCAGTGGCCTGATCCCGCGCGGCGGCGAAACCGGGCCGCACAAAGACGGGTGGGGAATTACGTTTTATGAAGGAATGGGCTGCCGGACATTCAAAGACGCCCGTGCCTGCTGCAACTCTCCTGTTGCCCGTTTTGTCCGTGACTATCCCGTCAAATCCGAAGCGGTGATTGCCCATATCCGTCAGGCAAACAGAGGGGTGGTATCACTGGAAAATACCCATCCCTTTACCCGCGAACTGTGGGGACGGAACTGGACATATGCCCACAACGGACAGCTCAGCGGCTATGAACATCTGCCGACCGGTTTTTTTACCCCAGTCGGCCAGACGGACAGCGAGCATGCATTCTGCTGGCTGCTGAATCAGCTGAAAGAAAAATACCCGCAGCCGCCGCAGGATCTGCAAACAGTGTTCCGTGAAATTAAACGGCTGGCGGATGTGCTGCGGCAGTTTGGTGTCTTTAATATGTTGTTGTCAGACGGCAGCTATGTGCTGGCGTACTGTTCGACGAATCTGCACTGGATCACCCGCCGCGCGCCTTTCGGTAAAGCGCGGCTGGTGGACAGTGATGTGGAGATTGATTTTTCGCAGCATACCCGGCAGGACGATGTGGTGTCTGTGATTGCCACACAGCCGCTGACCGGTAATGAGCAGTGGCAGAAAATCGGGCCCGGCGAAGCCGTTCTCTTTTATTACGGCGAACGGGATCAATCCGTGTTCTGAGTCAGTAAACCGGTGTCCGCTGCCGGTGCCGGTACCGCTGTGTGTGCGGCGGTCACATAACGGCCGTTAACAACCGCAACTACTGCAGGTATCTGATTATCCGCGAAATACTGATAAGCAGGCTGTAACTGCTGCCAGAACGCCAGATGTGAGGAGTTCCGGTGGCGGTTCAGGTTTTCCGGCGTCATCCGGAAAGGATAAATCGCGATATTCAGATCCGTCTGTCCGCTCAGCAGGGCGCTTTCCACGTAGCGGTAAATCTCATCAATATAAGCATCCGTCATGGCGTAACAGCCGACGGATTTGCAGTCTCCGTGAACCATCAGATAATCCCCGCTATAGCCATGCGCCCGGTCGAATTCATTGGGAAAACCAAGGTTAATAGCTCGGTAAAACCGACTGCTTGGATTGAGCTGTGACAGACTGATACGGTAAAATCCCTCCGGGCTTTTTAAATCGCCGGTCAGTTGCTTTGGCCCGAGCCCGCCGGAAAACTGACAAACCGGGTAGCGTTTCACCAGTTTAAAACGTCCGTTATTTTCCCGCTGATAAAGCTCCAGTTCTTTTTCTTCTTTAAATATCTGTATAAATACCCGGCTGTTACGGGCATCACTCACCGGCGTTGTAAGCCATAATGACGCGGATTTTTCTGTGGTTGCTGATGATTGCCCTGCAAAAAACAGCAGGCCGATCATCATAAAAATGATATGTCGCATTCTCAGTATTCAGGGTAACAATAGATTGGTGAAAAAAGTAACAACAGATTGCCATGATGCAGATAATTTGTGAATGGTTTCCTGTGAGAATAAAATCATTTGTTACGAATATTATTGTGGTTAAAAAAGAGACAGGAGTCGGTAAAGGTGACTTAATTACTCGGTAAAGGCGAGTTATTGAGCTTTTTCTGATCACAATAATCCTATTTGCTTGAGCCAGGTCACTCGTTTCGCCGGACAGAATTGTTGTGAAGTGGTAAAATAATGCGGATCGGGTTTACGCAAAACCGTGACATATGTCGGAAAAAACAGCCCGGGGCGATAATAACGGCCCGGAGTGTTTTTATTGTTGAGTTGTCATACGCTGCTGCGGCAGTGATGACGTGGGTTTAACAAAAACTTGTGCAAATTTTATGATTAAAATTAAAAAAGGACTCGACCTGCCGATCGCAGGAGCACCTGCTCAAGTCACAGAAGATGGCCCTTCAGTCCGCCACGCAGCGCTGCTGGGTGAGGAATACATCGGGATGCGTCCGTCGATGCTGGTTCAGGAAGGTGAATCAGTAAAGAAAGGACAGGCTCTTTTTGAAGATAAAAAGAACCCCGGTGTGATTTTTACCAGCCCCGCCTGCGGAGTGGTAAAAGCCATCAATCGTGGTGAGCGTCGTGTATTACAATCTGTGGTGATTGAGATACAGGGAGACGAGCAATTAACGTTTGACAGTTATGACCGCCGGGATCTGTCGTCACTGACCCGTGAACAGGCAGAGAAAAACCTGGTGGCCTCCGGATTGTGGACCGCGCTGCGGACACGTCCGTTCAGTCATACCCCGAAATTAGGTTCCGTGCCTGCCGCTATTTTTGTCACTGCTATGGACACCAATCCGCTGTCCGCTGATCCGCAGGTGATTATCCGTCAGGAACAGGCGTCGTTTGATGACGGCTTACAGGTATTGAGCTGCCTGACGGAAGGGAAGATTCATGTCTGCCACGGCACAGATGACTTCGCAAAAGTTACCGATAACAATCGTGTCAGTTACACACAATTTACCGGGCCGCATCCGGCAGGCCTTGCCGGTACGCACATCCATTTCCTGGAACCGGTCAGTGCAACGAAAACCGTCTGGTCACTGAATTACCAGGATGTCATCGCCATCGGTAAACTGTTCACGACCGGCTTTTTATATACCGACCGTATTGTGGCGCTCGGTGGTCCGCAGGTGGAGAACCCGCGCCTGCTGAAAACCCGCCTCGGCGCAGATCTGTATGAACTGACCGAAGGGCAGCTGAAGGCCGGTGAAAACCGTATTATTTCCGGTTCTGTCCTGTGGGGCGTGGCCAGTGATGATGCTCATCACTATCTGGGCCGTTTTACCAATCAGGTCTCCGTTCTGGAAGAAGGCCGTGAGAAAGAGCTGTTCGGCTGGATTATGCCGGGCACAGACAAATACACGGTTACCCGCACCACACTGGGTCATTTCTTTAAGAAGAAACTGTTTTCATTTACTACATCAATGAATGGCGGCGAACGTTCCATGGTGCCGATCGGCAGTTATGAACGTGTGATGCCGCTCGACATTATGGCGACACATTTCCTGCGCGATCTGCTGGCGGGTGATACTGACAGTGCCCAGGCACTGGGTGCGCTGGAGCTGGATGAGGAAGATCTGGGGCTGTGTACCTATGTCTGTCAGAGTAAATATGAGTACGGCCCGGTGCTGCGTGACGTACTGACCAGGATTGAGCAGGAAGGATAATCATGGGTCTGAAAAAATTTCTCGAAAAAATTGAGCCGCATTTTGAACCGGGCGGCAAATTACAGAAATGGTATGCACTGTATGAAGCAGCCGCCACCATCTTCTATACCCCGGGGACAGTTACCCGCGGGCGTTCGCATGTCCGTGACTCCATCGACCTTAAACGTCTGATGATCCTGGTCTGGTTATCCGTTTTCCCGGCCATGTTCTGGGGGATGTATAACGTTGGTAACCAGGCAATACCGGTACTGCTGGATATGTACAGCGGTGCGGAGCTTCAGCAGGTGATTGCCGGTGACTGGCATTATCGTCTGGCGGAGCTTATCGGGGTCTCCTTCACACAGGATGCGGGCTGGGTCAGTAAAATGCTGTTCGGTGCCGTCTATTTCCTGCCGATTTATGCGGTGATTTTTATCGTCGGCGGCTTCTGGGAAGTCCTGTTTGCGATGATCCGCGGGCATGAAATCAACGAAGGCTTCTTTATTACCTCCATTCTGCTGGCACTGATTGTGCCGCCGACGCTGCCGTTATGGCAGGCTGCGCTGGCTGTCACCTTCGGTGTGGTGGTCGCGAAGGAAATCTTCGGCGGTACAGGACGCAACTTCCTGAACCCGGCGCTGGCCGGTCGTGCTTTCCTGTTCTTTGCTTATCCGGCTCAGATTTCCGGTGACACGGTCTGGACTGCCGCTGACGGCTTCTCCGGCGCAACGCCGCTGTCGCAGTGGGCGGTCGGTGGTGAGCATCAGCTGGTTAATACCATAACCAATCAGCCGATCTCCTGGATGGATGCCTTTATCGGTAACATCCCTGGCTCGATTGGTGAAGTCTCCACGCTGATGATTCTGATCGGCGGTGCCGTCATTCTGTTTGCCCGTATCGCCTCTCTGCGTATTGTGGCCGGTGTGATGGTCGGGATGATCGCGATGTCCGCCGTCTTTAATATGATTGGTTCTGACACCAATCCGCTGTTTGCTATGCCGTGGTACTGGCATCTGGTCCTGGGCGGTTTTGCCTTCGGTATGATTTTCATGGCAACGGACCCGGTATCAGCTTCATTTACCGATAAAGGGAAATGGGCTTACGGGATCCTGATCGGGGTGATGTGTGTCCTGATCCGTGTGGCAAACCCGGCATATCCGGAAGGGATGATGCTGGCTATCCTGTTCGCCAACTTATTCGCCCCGTTATTTGATTATCTGGTGGTTCAGGCAAACATTAAACGGAGAAAAGCACGTGGCTAATGAAAAAACGAAAAACAAGGACAGTGTCGCAAGAACGTTTATCGTTGTCTTCGTCCTTTGCCTTGTGTGTTCGATAGTCGTGGCTGGTTCTGCTGTGGGGCTGAAGTCCACGCAGCAGGCACAGATTCTGCTGGATAAGCAGCGTAACATTCTGGATGTGGCCGGGTTACTGACGCCATCCATGACGGCGGACGAAATCGATGCAGTCTATAAAAAATTCATCAGAGCAAAAATGGTGGATTTAAAAACCGGTCAGATGACGGACAGCACCGGCAAATACGATCTCAATGATGAACTGCGCAGTGATGAGACCAGTATTGCCCTGTCACCGGAAGAAGATCTGGCGAAAATCCGCCGCCGTGCCAACAGCGCGGAAATCTATCTGGTACAGAATGAGCAGGGTGAAACCAGTAAAATTGTTCTGCCGGTTTACGGCTCCGGTCTGTGGTCGGTGATGTATGCCTTTGTCGCGATTGATGTTGACGGTATCACTTCCGAAGGGATCTCTTACTATCAGCACGGTGAAACCCCGGGGCTGGGTGGTGAGGTGGATAACCCGCAATGGCGTAAACAGTGGATTGGTAAAAAGCTGTTTAATGAAGACGGTATGCCGGCCATCAAAATTGTCCGCAGCGGCACCACTGACAGTCCGTACGGCATTGATGGTTTGTCCGGTGCGACACTGACCTCAAACGGCATCCAGCATATGTTTGATTTCTGGCTGGGTGACAACGGTTTTGGCCCGTTCCTGAAAACAGTACGCGAAGGAGCGTTGAATCATGGCTGATAGTAAAGAAATTAAACGCGTTCTTCTCGGACCGTTATTAGATAACAACCCGATTGCCCTCCAGGTACTGGGTGTGTGTTCGGCGCTGGCGGTGACCACCAAACTGGAAACTGCTCTGGTTATGACCATCGCGGTAACGCTGGTGACGGCATTCTCCAGCATGTTTATCTCGATGATCCGTAATTTTATTCCGGGTAGTGTGCGGATTATCGTTCAGATGGCAATTATCGCCTCGCTGGTTATTCTTGTTGACCAGATTTTGCGGGCCTATGCCTACGGAATCTCCAAACAGCTTTCTGTATTCGTCGGTCTGATCATTACCAACTGTATTGTGATGGGACGTGCGGAAGCGTATGCCATGAAAGCGCCGCCGCTTGAAAGCTTTATGGACGGTATCGGTAACGGCCTGGGTTACGGGGTGATCCTGCTGCTGGTGGGCTTTTTCCGTGAACTGATTGGTTCCGGCAAACTCTTTGGCGTGACCGTGCTGGAAACAGCGCAGAACGGCGGCTGGTATCTGCCGAACGGCCTGTTCCTGCTGGCACCAAGTGCATTCTTTATTATCGGCATGCTCATCTGGGGGATCCGTACCCTGAAACCGTCACAAGTCGAGGAGGATTAAGATATGGAACATTATATCAGTCTCTTTGTGCGGGCAGTGTTTATTGAAAATATGGCGCTGGCCTTTTTCCTCGGGATGTGTACGTTCCTCGCGGTGTCGAAAAACGTCAAAACGGCGTTTGGTCTCGGCGTGGCGGTTACCGTGGTGCTGGGGATTTCGGTTCCGGCAAACAACCTGGTGTACAACCTGCTGCTGCGCGACGGCGCACTGATGGAAGGGGTGGATTTAAGCTTCCTCAACTTCATTACCTTTATCGGGGTCATTGCGGCGCTGGTACAGATTCTGGAGATGATTCTGGATCGCTATTTTCCGGCACTGTATAACGCGTTGGGGATCTTCCTGCCGTTAATCACCGTAAACTGTGCAATTTTCGGTGGTGTGTCCTTTATGGCGCAGCGTGACTACAACTTTACGGAGTCTGTGGTTTACGGGTTTGCTTCCGGTATCGGCTGGCTGCTGGCGATTGTGCTGATGGCCGCTATCCGCGAGAAGATGAAATACTCTGACGTACCGGCCGGCCTGAAAGGGCTGGGGATCACATTCGTGACCACCGGACTGATGGCTCTGGGCTTTATGTCCTTCTCCGGCGTACAGTTATAAGGGTGAAACGCAATTATGGATATCGTTATTTTAGGCGTGGCAATGTTTACCCTGATTGTTCTGGCGCTGACCGCATTGATTTTGTTCGCAAAATCAAAACTGGTGAACACAGGGGACGTTAAGATTGAAATCAACGGCGATGCGGAGAAAAGCTTCGACGCACCGGCCGGTGACAAATTACTGAATGTACTGTCCGGTCAGGGGATTTTTGTCTCCTCAGCCTGCGGTGGTGGCGGAACCTGCGGCCAGTGCCGTGTGAAGATCAAAGAAGGCGGCGGTGATATTCTGCCGACAGAAGTGTCGCACATTAACAAACGCGAAGCGCGTGAAGGCTGCCGTCTGGCATGCCAGGTGAATGTGAAACAGGATCTGAAAATTGAGTTGCCGGAAGAGATCTTCGGGGTGAAAAAATGGGAGTGCGAAGTTATCTCCAATGATAACAAAGCGACGTTCATTAAAGAGCTGAAACTCAGAATCCCTGACGGTGAAAGTGTGCCGTTCCGTGCCGGTGGTTATATTCAGATTGAATGTCCGCCGCATGTGGTCCGCTATGATGAGTTTGATGTGCCGCAGGAATACCGTGAGGACTGGGACAAGTTTAACCTGTTCCGCTATGTGTCTGATGTGAAAGAGCCGACAGTGCGTGCTTACTCCATGGCGAACTATCCGGAAGAGCACGGCATTATCATGCTGAACGTGCGTATCGCCACACCGCCTCCGCGAGTGCCGGATGCCCCTCCGGGGATTATGTCCTCTTACATCTGGTCACTGAAACCGGGTGATAAAGTGACAATTTCCGGGCCGTTCGGGGAATTCTTTGCGAAAGATACCGATGCGGAAATGATCTTTATCGGTGGTGGTGCCGGTATGGCACCGATGCGTTCGCATATCTTCGATCAGCTTAAGCGTCTGCATTCCAAACGCAAGATGTCTTTCTGGTATGGTGCGCGTTCAAAACGTGAAATGTTCTATGAGGAAGATTTTGACCAGCTTCAGGCTGAAAATGAAAACTTCACCTGGAACGTGGCGTTGTCTGATGCCCTGCCGGAAGATAACTGGGACGGATACACCGGGTTTATTCATAATGTTCTCTATGAGCATTACCTGAAAAATCACCCGGCACCGGAAGATTGTGAGTTCTATATGTGCGGGCCGCCGATGATGAACGCCGCCGTGATCAAGATGCTCAAAGATCTGGGTGTGGAAGACGAAAATATTATGCTGGATGACTTCGGCGGCTGATTTCCGCCCCCTGTCATAACGAAACTGCGCCCACACCTGTGGGCGCAGATGATCTGAAATCAGACTGGATTGTGTATGGTAAAAATAAAACGGGCTTTTCTGCCGCTGGCACTGTTGACCTTGTTACTGAGCGCGTGCGGTGATAACACACCGGAAGCACAGCAGGTCACCCTGAACGGCAAAACGATGGGTACCTATTACGCGATAAAATATGTTGCTGATCAGAAAGATCCTCCGGCGGAATCACTGCAGAAAGGCATTGATGTGGTGCTGGAAGAGGTCAATGACCAGATGTCCACCTACCGGCCGGATTCTGAACTCAGCCGTTTTAATCAGAGTCGTGAGGTGAATACACCGTTTCCGGTCTCTGCCGCGACGGCAAAAGTAGTTCGTGAGGCTATCCGTATTAATCAGCTGACAGATGGCGCACTGGATGTCACGGTCGGCCCGCTGGTGAATTTATGGGGATTTGGTCCGGAAGGACGGGTGACCCATGTACCGACAGAGCAGGATATTGAAACCCGCCGTCAGTGGACCGGGATTGATAAACTGAAGGTTGAAGGCAATAATCTGATTAAGACTGTGCCGGAACTGTATGTCGATCTGTCCTCGATTGCCAAAGGCTACGGGGTGGATGCGGTGGCGGACTATCTGGAATCGCAGAATATCCGCAACTATATGGTGGATGTGGGCGGTGAAGTCCGGACTCAGGGCATTAACGGCAAAGGCAAACCGTGGCGCATTGCGATTGAAAAACCATCATCGCAGGGGCTGAGCCAGTCTGCACAGGAAATTATTGAGCCGGGTAATGCCTCTGTGGCGACATCCGGGGATTACCGGAATTATTTTGAAGAAAATAATGTCCGCTACTCACATACCATTGATCCGAAAACAGCACGTCCGATTAACCACAATCTGGTATCGATTACCGTTATTGCAGATAATTGCATGAGTGCGGATGGCTTTTCTACCGGGCTGAATGTGCTTGGGCCGGAGCGTGGTCTTGAAGTGGCGAATGCACAAAATATCCCTGTCTTTATGATTGTCAAAACAGAGAAGGGATTTGAAGAGCGCTACAGTGAGGCATTTAAGCCCTATTTGCAGCAAAAATAAAAGGAGGTGGCTGATATGGTGATAAAAGTATTTATCGCAACCTTTATCCTGTTCCTGGTCGCGTTTCTGGGAATGTCTCTCGGCTATATCATTAAGCGCAAGAGCATTCAGGGAAGTTGCGGCGGGCTGAGCAGCATTGGTGTCGAGAAAGTCTGCGACTGTCCTGAACCGTGTGATGCCCGGAAAAAACGGATGGCACGTGAAGCTGCCCGCGAAGAGAAACTGAATAAAAACCGGATTGTATAGATTCGGAAGATATAACAAAGGCGCATTAACGCGCCTTTGTTTATTATTGGCAGGATAACAATACGGAATCAGTAATAACGATAGTCTGATGTCACAATAGCGGTATTTATCACAATAATATTATTGGCCTGATTCCCTTCAGTGATACTCTGCCAGAGTGCTTTTTCACAATTACCGTAAGTATCTGTCTGCTGACAGGTATAAATTGTTTTTACCCGGCCCAGCGGCGTATGTTGTGTCTGTGTCTGCCGGATAACCTGACGGTCATCATTATACGCAAATTCATAGTTCAGCTGAGGAAGCCCGTTACTCCGCGATATAATTGCATTTATCTGCCGATCCTGACGCCAGTCGTAACGGATTTCGCCGCCGGTGTCTGCGGAATCACCTTTTGATACGGCGTGTGTAATCAAACCATTCTCATAAAAAAAATCGGTTTCCATATGCGATTTTTGGGTATTGCCGCCACTGTTGCTTTCGGATTCGGCACGGACGATTTGTTTTTGATGATTATAGAAAAGGCGACTGCGGGCATGAATCAGAGTGACAGGGGCTTTTCCGCTGCCATGCAGTTGTGACGTGAATAATAAGCTATAACCCTGCTCCGTCATCTTACCTTCGGAATACATCCGGTTCTGTAACCCCGGGTAGTGCTCAGTGATTTCCAGCGAAAAGTAACTGAGTTCACCACACGGCGTCAGGTCATATTGCCCGTTAATTATAATATTGCTGTTCTTGTTGTCCGGGGAATGCGCTGTTGTGATGACAGATTTTACCGGGCCGTTAATCATACCGGCACCCAGAATAATAAAGTTGCTGCTGCGTGTTTCATCTGAATACACATCGCAGTCTGCATAAGAATAAACGCTGAATAACAGAAAAAAGAATCCTGTAAAAACAATGAAGGATTTTGGGGGTGAATGTAAATCGAAAAACAGGTTGCTTATCACCGCATGGTCTCCAGGATGTTTCTTATAGTTATAACAAAAGTGACCTGATAAATAAATTACTATAATTAATGAGATTTGTTGAAGTTATAAAATATTATGCAGGCTGGCAGGGAAAGGCGGAAGGCAGTAAATAAGAGTGAAATTGACAATATATCCGGTTTCACTCTTATTTTTCAGCACGGCAAATTTACCCGTAATAACACGCGGATTAATTATTTAATTTTCATATTGAGCAGGGAATCGACCATTACACCATCTGCCCCCAGCTCTGTTGCCAGCTGTAAATCAGCGGGTGTTTTAATGCCGAACAGAATAACCCGGTCTTTATTATTTTTGCGGAAACAATCCATGGCGGTTTTATCCCAGGTCAGCACAACCGGAGAGCGGGCTTCACCCAGTGTGAAGGTTTCAACCACATCCACGTTGCGGTGCAGTTCAAAGCCATACCAGCGCGGCTGCGGATTATCTGCCAGGTCACAGGTGTGTCTGAGCAGGCTGTCGGCCAGGGCATTACGGGTGGTATTACGGCTTTCAAATACGGGGATTGATGACGGCAGAGTAGCCAGATAATCCTGCCCGGTTGAATAGACGCGGACACGGTTTTTGGCTTTATGACGGGTCAGAACTGCATCCAGCTGTTGTGCGAAAACTGCCGGTGAGGCATCCGGCGATTTGATATCGAGATAGAAAAAGGTATCCGGATAACGCCTCAGGACGGTATCCAGTGCCGGAACAGAGGCTTTGATGTGGGTTTTATGTTTCTGATTATAATCCCGGGCTGCATCGGTCTGTGCCAGCTCCGCAGCGCTGTAACCGGAAACCGGGCCCGATTTGTCAGTCAGGGATTTCAGATCAGACGGGCGGTATAACACGACCTGGTTATCTTTTGATAGCTGAAGGGTGATCCAGATGGCATCTGCTTTGTTATCCAGCGCCTTATCGATGGCGTACAGGGTGTTTTCAGGGGCATCCGCCGTGGCGGCGCGGTGGGCAATAATTTGCGGGGCTGCATGGGCTGTCATAACAATGCCACTCAGGAAAAGGGCTGAAAGTATTTTTTTCATAATCCGTCCGTCAAAAAGAAAGAGAGCAGGTGTGATATCATGCTGTTGTAGCGGAGTAACATGACAACCGGATGTAATCACAGAAAAAAAAGACAAACTTGCAAATTTCAGCCCACTGATTGACGTGGTGAATAATAAGCAGATTAACCAATTTGAATTACAGTGATTTTAACTGTATATTTAAACAGTGTTGTTGGTGAGCAGGAGAGGCGGATGCGTAAAATCATTCATATTGATATGGATTGCTTTTATGCGGCGATTGAAATGCGTGACGATCCCCGTCTGCGCGATATTCCGCTGGCAATCGGCGGCAGTTCCGACCGGCGCGGCGTGATTGCGACCGCTAACTATCCGGCGCGGCGCTTCGGGGTACACAGTGCGATGTCAACGGCAAAAGCACTGCAGCTGTGTCCGCATCTGAAAGTGATCCCGGGGCGGATGGAGCTGTATAAAACCACCTCCCGCCATCTGCATGCGATTTTTGCCCGTTATACCTCACTGATTGAACCGCTGTCTCTGGATGAGGCGTATCTTGATGTGACGGACAGTCCGCAGTGCCGGGGCTCTGCCACACTGATAGCGGAAGCGATCCGCAAAACCATTTTTTCCGAACTGGGGCTGACCGCCTCTGCCGGCGTGGCTCCGGTAAAATTCCTTGCCAAAATCGCGTCTGATCTGAATAAACCCGACGGACAGTACATTATCACGCCGGAGCAGGTGGCGGATTTTGTGCTGTCACTGCCGCTGCGCAAAATTCCCGGTGTGGGAAAGGTGACGGCAAAACGTCTGGCCGATCTCGGGCTGGAGACCTGCCGGGATGTGCAGCATTATGATCAGATCTCGCTGCTGAAACAGTTCGGAAAGTTCGGGCAGATCATCTGGCAGCGCAGTCACGGTACCGATGAACGACCGGTTTGCCCGGACAGGGAACGAAAATCTGTCGGCGTCGAACGGACGCTGGCGGAAGATATTGCCTCGTGGGATGAGTGTCAGACGATTATTGATGAGTTGTTTCCGGAGCTGGAGCGCCGTCTGGCAAAAGTGTCACCGGATCTGCGGATCGCCCGTCAGGGCATTAAACTGAAGTTTGCGGATTTTCAGCAGACCACACAGGAACATGTCCATCAGGTGCTGGATAAAGCGGATTTACTGAAAACGGCGGAACTGGCCTGGGAGAGCCGCCGGGAAGGGCGCGGCGTGCGGCTGGTGGGGCTGCATGTGACACTGCGCGATCCGCAGCTTGAGCGGCAGTTGCTGCTCGGGTTCTGAGGCGGAAGCAAAAACGGCGGGACAATGTTATCCCGCCGCTGGACTGAATGGCGTTGTTATGCTTTCTCAGGGATCGCTTTTAAGATAGCGGTCAGTAACTGCCAGTACTGCCCGACACTCTTGATATGCACTTGTTCATCCGGCGAGTGAGCACCGGTGATGGTCGGCCCGATGGAGACCATGTCCATCTCCGGATACGGTTTTTTGAATAAACCGCATTCGAGACCGGCGTGGATAACCATGATGTTCGGGGTTTTATCAAACAGCTGCTGATAGGTTTCGCTGACCAGATGCATGACCGGAGAGTCTGCATCCGGCTGCCAGCCCGGATAGCCGCCTTCGGCAACAATCTCTGCGCCGGACAGTGCCGCCAGCGAGGTCAGCATGCTGACCACAGAGGATTTGCCGGATTCAATCAGGGAACGTACCAGGCAGATAACCTGCACACGGTCATCGCTCATTTTCACCACACCCACGTTCAGTGAGGTTTCGACCACGCCCGGAACCACGTCACTCATGCGGACCACACCGTTCGGCATGACATTGAGCATATTGATAAAACGGGACTGCACATCGGCGGTCAGGACGCCCTGAGCGGCGGTTACGGCTTCCAGGGTGACGACCAGGTTTTTCTCTTTCTGCGCCAGTTCTTCTCTGAGCAGCGCTTCAAAGGTTTGCGCCAGTGATGTCAGCTGAGTGGCTTTATCTGCCGGTACTGCCAGGGTGATGTGGCCTTCGCGCGGAATCGCGTTGCGCAGTGTACCGCCCTGAAAATCAACCAGACGCGCACCGAGTTCTGCGGCGTGACCGGCCAGGAAACGGGCCAGTAATTTGTTGGCATTGCCGAGGCCCAGATGAATATCGCCACCGGAATGGCCGCCTTTGAGACCTTTAAGCGTCAGGGTAAAGGTGCTGTAACCGGCCGGAACGGCTTCGCGGCTTAGTGCCAGGGTGGTGGTGACGTCAATACCGCCCGCACAACCCATATAGATTTCGCCTTCTTCTTCGGAGTCGGTGTTGATCAGGATATCAGCCTGTAACCAGCCCGGCTGAAGACCGAATGCGCCGTCCATCCCGGCTTCTTCTGTCATGGTCAGCAGGACTTCCAACGGCCCGTGTTTGACTGAGTCATCAGCCAGCACCGCCAGCGCGGAGGCCATACCGATGCCGTTATCCGCCCCTAATGTGGTGCCTTTCGCGGTTACCCAGTCGCCGTCGATATATGGCTGAATCGGATCTTTTTCGAAATCGTGTGCGGTATCATTATTTTTCTGTGGCACCATATCCAGGTGAGCCTGCAGAACGACCGCTTTGCGGTTTTCCAGGCCCTTGCTGGCCGGTTTGCGGATCAGGATATTACCGACGCTGTCACGTTCAACGTGGAATTCCTTTTCTTTTGCCCATTCAATAATATGTGCAGCCAGTTGCTCTTCGTGGTAGGACGGATGAGGAATAGAGCAGATTTTGGCAAAAATATCCCACAGCGGCTGCGGAAATAATTGTGATAGTTCAGACACGTTCGATCTCCTGTTACTGCATTTTTCATTATTAGGGGGAGGATACCCGAAGGCGGCCGGTAACGCTGTTTAAAATGAGCGGTCGCGAATATCCGATGTCCGGAGAATAGCAAATTCTCACACAAAGTGCGTGTGTCATAACAGGGAATTATGATGAATTTGTCAGATGCTCTGGTCTTTGGCGGTTCAAGTCACTATAATCTCGCGCAACCTTTTTTCCGCAAAAAAGACTCTTTTCTGTAAATCATCAAGCCGGGATCAATCTGATATGAGCGAAAAATACGTCGTAACGTGGGATATGTTGCAAATGCATGCCCGTAAACTGGCACAGCGTTTAATGCCAACCGAACAATGGAAAGGCATTATTGCCGTAAGCCGCGGTGGTCTGGTACCGGGTGCTTTACTCGCTCGTGAACTGGGTATCCGTCATGTGGATACTGTCTGCATTTCCAGCTATGATCACGACCATCAGCGCGATATGAAAGTCCTGAAAAAAGCCGACGGTGACGGTGAAGGATTTATCATTGTTGATGATCTGGTGGATACCGGCGGTACCGCTCAGATGATCCGCGATATGTATCCGAAAGCGCATTTCGTCACAATTTTTGCCAAACCGGCCGGTCGTCCGCTGGTTGACGATTATGTGGTTGATATCCCGCAGGATACCTGGATCGAACAGCCGTGGGATATGACTGTCAGCTTTGTTAAACCCATCTGCGATCAGTAAGCGAATGCCATGACACAACAGAACCTGTCAGAAAAACTGTTTAAGCCGAAAATCAAACACCCTGAGACATCAGCACTGGTGAACTTTACCCGTTCCGGGATGAAGGAAGTCAAGGGCAGCGTCCTGAGCGGATGTACACATCCGGGCTGGTATCGCATGATTAACCGCTTAATGTGGGCCTGGCGGGGGATCCCGCCGCTGGAAACCGAAGAGGTTCTCAGCCGTATCGCGGCATCTGATGCCCCCCGCAGTGATGATGCACTGCTGGATACGGTGATCGGCTACCGCCGCGGTAACTGGGCTTATGAATGGTCTCAGCAGGCGATGTTGTGGCAGCGCAAAGCGCTGGAATTTGAATCCGGCGAAAAAGCCTGTGAAGCCTGGCTGCTTGCCGCAAATCTGTACAGTATTGCGGGATATCCTCATTTAAAAGGGGATGAGCTGGCGGATCAGGCTACCGTTCTGGCAAATCAGGCGTATGAAAACTCCGCCCGGTTTGCCGCATATGAACTGAAAAAAATTGAATTCAAAATGGAGAGCGGCGGAAACATCTGCGCTTTCCTGCACCTCCCGCCGGGGAAAGACAGTGCGTTTCCGGTGGTGATGATGTGCGGCAGTCTGGATAATCTGCAAAGTGATTACTGCCGCTACTTCCGTGACTATCTGGCACCGCAGGGAATTGCACTGCTGACGCTGGATATGCCGTCAATCGGTTACTCCTCAAAACAGACTTTAGGCCAGGAAAGCAGCCTGATGCACCAGCAGGTGCTGGATCAGCTGCGCAATGTGCCGTGGATTGACCACACCCGTGTGGCGGTGATGGGGCTGCGTTTCGGTGCCAATGTGGCAATGCGCATGGCATACCTGTCCGCACATCAGCTGCGGGGAGCCGTGCTGTTCGGGCCGGTGGTGCATGATCTGTTTGTCAGCCCGCAGCGGCAGGATAAAATTCCCGGTATGTATATGGATGTGCTGGCCAGCCGTGCGGCGGCCCGCTGTACTGACCTTGATACTGCCCGTACCCGGCTCGGCTGCCTGTCTCTGAAAAATCAGGGGCTGCTCGGCCGCCGCTGTTCACTGCCGGTGCTGAGTATGTGCTGGAAAGAGGATGTGTTCAGTCCGAAAAGTGAATCGGAGCTGATAGTCCGTTCCAGCGCTGACGGTAAGCTGCTGGAATTCGGTCATACCCCGGTTTTTGACACTTTCCATAAATCGCTGGATGAGGCCACCCGCTGGCTCACCGGAATTTTATCCTGAACAGCATAAAAATCATTGATAATTCCTGTCTGTTTGCTACAACTAAGCCTTCGCTGAAAGGAGGCTTAATGATGGCACTGGTTTCAGATTACACACGCGGCAGGTTGCTGCGATGTTTCACTGCATTGGGTCCGTATATCCGTGAGCCGCAATGTCAGGAGGGTCACTATTTTTTTGACTGCCTGGCGGTGTGTGTCAATGCGGGTGTCGCGCCGGAAAAACGAGAGTTTTTTGGCTGGTGGCTGACACTGATCCCGCAGGAAACCGGGTTTGTCTCTGAATACCATACCGGGGTATTTGATAAAAAAGGGCTCTGGCAGGAAAAATCCCTGTCTGACAATGAGAGCCGTGATGCGGTCAGCAAAACCCTGACTGATTTTTATCCCCGCTTACAGGCCGTTCTTCAGGAACTGGATCTGTCCCTGACCCCGTCACCGGTATCACCGCCCCCCGGAAAGCAGCCGGATTAATGTCCGGTTTCGCGTTGTGCCGGTTGGCATGACGCACATCACCTGTTAAAACAGGTCATCTTTTCTTATCCCGCAAAATGAATGGTAGAACGCAATGAATAGCAGCCAAACGCTGGTTGTCAAACTGGGCACAAGTGTGCTGACCGGCGGATCACGACATTTAAATCAGGCCAGGATTGTTGAACTGGTCCGGCAGTGTGCGCAGCAGTATGAAAAAGGACACCGTATTATTATTGTGACCTCCGGGGCGATTGCCGCCGGGCGTGAGCACCTCGGTTATCCTGAACTCCCCGCCACCATTGCGTCCAAACAGTTACTGGCTGCGGTCGGTCAGAGCCGCCTGATCCAGTTATGGGAGCGCCTGTTTTCTATTTACGGTATCCATATCGGTCAGATGCTGCTGACCCGTGCGGATATGGAAGATCGCGAGCGTTTCCTGAATGCCCGTGACACCCTGACCGCACTGCTGGATAACGGCATTGTGCCGGTCATTAATGAAAATGATGCGGTCGCCACAGCAGAAATCAAAGTCGGGGATAATGATAACCTCTCCGCGCTGGCAGCTATCCTCGGCGGAGCGGATAAGCTCCTGCTGCTGACCGATATTGAAGGGTTGTATACTGCTGATCCGCGCAGCAACCCGGATGCCACTCTGATTTCTGAAGTGCATGATATCAGTGACGAACTGCGCAGTGTTGCGGGGGACAGTGTCTCCGGACTGGGTACCGGCGGAATGGCCACTAAGCTCCAGGCCGCAACTGTCGCAGGCCGTGCGGGGATTGATGTCATTATTGCTGCCGGTGATCGCGCCGGGGTGATTTGTGATGTGATTGATGATATTCCGGTCGGCACCCGTTTCTTCGGGAAAAAAGCGCCGATGGAAGCGCGTAAGCAGTGGATCTTCGGGGCGCCGCCTGCCGGCGAGATCATTGTGGATGACGGTGCGGAGAAGGCCCTGAAAGAGAAGGGCAGTTCCCTGCTGCCGAGCGGGATCCGTACTGTTAACGGCAATTTCTCCCGTGGTGAGGTTGTCCGTATCCGCACCCTGAGCGGGCGCGATCTGGCACACGGCGTCTGCCGGTATAACAGTGATGCGCTGCGCCTGATTGCCGGACAGCAATCACAGGAAATCAGCACGATTTTAGGTTACGAATACGGCGCAGTGGCCGTTCACCGCGACGATATGATTGTCAGTTAAGGATATCAGCATATGTTAGAACAAACAGGTAAAGCGGCGAAAGCTGCCTCCCGGGCACTGGCTCAGCTGTCCGGAAAACAGAAAAATCAGGCACTGACCCGTATTGCCGATCTGCTGGAACAGAACAGTGCGCCGATCCTTGCTGCCAATGAACTCGATATTGCCAAAGCCCGGGAGCAGGGATCGTCAGAGGCACTGCTTGATCGCCTGCTGCTGACGCAGGCGCGTCTGGAAAGTATTGCGGCTGATGTACGCAAAGTGTGTCAGCTGGCAGATCCGGTCGGGGAAGTGATCGACGGCGGTGTGCTGGAAAGTGGTCTGCGTCTTGAGCGCCGCCGTGTCCCGCTCGGTGTGGTCGGTGTGATTTATGAAGCCCGCCCGAATGTGACGGTGGATGTTGCCTCGCTGTGCCTGAAAACCGGTAACGCGGTGATCCTGCGCGGCGGCAAAGAGACACACAATACCAATGTGGCGATGGTCAGTGTGATTCAGCAGGCACTCAGCGAATGCGGTCTGCCGCAGGCGGCGATCCAGGCGATTGATAACCCGGATCGTGCGCTGGTCAATGAACTGCTGAAGATGGATCGTTATGTGGATATTCTGATCCCGCGCGGCGGTGCCGGTCTGCACCGCTTATGCCGGGAGCAGTCGACGATTCCGGTGATCACCGGCGGTATCGGCGTGTGTCATATTTTTGTCGATGAAACGGCGGATCTGCATAACGCGCTGCCGGTCATCCGCAATGCGAAGGTACAGCGTCCGGGCGTTTGTAATGCGGTGGAAACGCTGCTGGTGCATGAAAAAGTGGCTGCGGAATTTCTGCCGCTGCTGAGTGATCACATGGCGGCGGATAATGTCACCCTGCATGCGGATCCTGCCGCGCTGATGCTGCTGAAAAACGGCCCGGCGAAGACGGAAGCCGTAACAGAGGCACAACTGTCAGATGAATGGTTGTCACTTGATCTGAATGTGGTGATCGTGAAGGACATTGACGGCGCGATTGAGCATATCCGTCATTACGGCACTGAGCACTCAGAATCGATTCTGACACAATCTATGTCTCAGGCTGATTATTTCGTATCAAATATTGATTCATCAGCGGTATATGTGAATGCCAGCACCCGTTTTACTGACGGCGGCCAGTTCGGACTGGGGGCGGAAGTTGCCGTCAGCACTCAGAAACTGCATGCCCGCGGCCCGATGGGACTGGTGGCGCTGACTACCTATAAGTGGATCGGGATCGGTGATCACACGATCCGTTCATAAGCAGGCCGTTATTCATCCGCAGGGCGCTTTTTGTCAGATGACAGTCGCGTTCTGCGGATCGTGCTTTAGCTTTTTATCTGAGTACGCTATGATAGGCCATCTTAATTTACACCTATGTAAAATATTATGAACACCTGCGGAGAAAGCGGATAGTATGAATCATCAGGATGAGAAACCGATTATTTATCTTATCGGCGCCCGCGGGGCTGGCAAAACCACGCTTGGTAAACCGCTGGCACAGGCATTGTTGTACGATTTTATTGACACCGATGCCTGTGTGACAGAACAGTGCCGGATGTCGATTTCCCGGCTGGTGGAACAATCAGGCTGGCTTCGCTTCCGCGAACTGGAAAGTGATGTGCTGCGTCAGGTCAGTCAGCCACAGCGTCTGGTCTCCACCGGCGGCGGCATTGTGATGGCACCGGAAAACCGGGCGTTTATGCAGTCCTCCGGCAAAGTGGTGTATCTGCGCGCCAGTGCCGAAACCCTGGCGGAACGGCTGTCACACACCCCTCAGGCACATCAGCGTCCGAGCCTGACCGGCAAGTGCATTGTGGAGGAAATGGCAGAAGTGCTGAGCAAGCGCGAGCCGCTCTATCTGGAATGTGCGGATATTGTGGTGGATGCCACCTGTCCGGTACCGGAACTTATCAGTCAGATCTGCACCCGCATTCACGCTGCGGTATAGTACCTGCTGCCGGATTACCGGGAACGACGGCACAAACCGGATAAAAATAATTCCGTACAATTCTGTCAGGTGGTTAATCAATCCTCTGTGTTATTATTAAAACGTCTGCCCGCCGAATTGATTGGCGGAATAATAAATACACAGGGAATTCAGTATGTTGATGAATGTATTACGTGCGCTGCTCCGCGGATTATTCCGTATTCGTGTTACTGGTGACCTGAGTAATCTTAATCAACCACGAAGTGTTATCACCCCGAACCATGCCTCTTTTATTGATGGTGTTCTGCTGGGATTATTTCTGCCGACCCGGCCGGTATTCGCGATGTACACCAACTATGCCACGCCATTTTTCATCCGCTGCTTAAAACCGATTGCCGATATTATTCCGGTGGACCCGCGTAATCCGCTGGCATTGCGGCATCTGATCCGCGAAGTGGAAAAAGGGCGTCAGATAGTGATCTTCCCGGAAGGACGGGTAACGATCACTGATTCTCTGATGAAGATCTACGACGGCGCTGCCTTTATTGCCGCCAAAACCGGGGCGAAAGTGATCCCGGTGCGGATAGACGGCGCGGAACTGACGTATTTCAGCCGGATGCGGAAAGTGATCAAAAGTCACTTTTTCCCGGCGATCACTATCCATGTTCTGCCGCCGGAAAGCATTCCGATGCCGGAAGCACCGCGTGCCGCAGAGCGCCGCCGTCTGGCGGGAGAACATCTGCGCGACATTATGATGGACGCCCGTATGGCGTGCCGCCCGTCACTGACACTGCCGCAGGCGTTTCTCGGCGCGGTAAAACGCTACGGGCGTTTTCAGCGGATCATTGATGATGTCAATTTCAGTGAGGACAGTTATCAGGGGCTGCTGAAAAAATCCCTCGGACTGAGCTGTATTATCAGCCACCACACCAAAGAGGGGGAGCGCACCGGCTTCCTGCTGCCGAATGCCACCGTGATGGGCGCGGCGATCCTCGGTGCTTCCATGCGCCGCCGTATTCCGGCATTGCTGAACTACACAGCGGGTGTCGCCGGGCTGCGCAATGCCATGAAAGCGGCGGGGATTAATACCATCATCACCTCACGCCAGTTTCTGGAAAAGGGCAAACTGACCCACTTACCGGAACAGCTGACAGAAGCCAACTGGGTCTATCTGGAAGAGGCAAAAACCGCCGTTACCCTGAAAGATAAACTGTGGGTGCTGCGTCATCTGGTCACGCCACAGGCGGCACTGCTGCCGCAAAAGCCGGAAGATGATGCGGTTATTCTCTTTACTTCCGGCTCGGAAGGCACACCGAAAGGTGTGGTACACAGCCACGACTCTCTGCTGGCGAACGTCGAACAGATTAAAACGGTTGCGGATTTCACGCCAAAAGACCGTTTTATGTCCGCACTGCCGCTGTTCCATGCTTTCGGCCTGACGGCCGGTCTTATCACGCCGCTGTTGTGCGGCAGCCGGATTTTCCTCTATCCGAGCCCGCTGCATTACCGCATGGTGCCGGAACTGACCTATGATCAGAACTGTACTGTCATTTTCGGGACATCCACTTTCCTCGCCAACTATGCCCGTTTTGCGCATCCGTATGATTTTGCCCGTATCCGCTATGCAGTCGCCGGGGCGGAGAAGCTGGCGGAAGGCACCAGACAGGTCTGGCAGGATAAATTTGGTCTGCGCATCCTGGAAGGTTACGGGGTGACAGAGTGTGCGCCGGTGATCTCCATTAACGTGCCGATGGCTGCCCGCACTGGTACGGTCGGACGGCTGGTGCCGGGGATGGCAGCGCGGCTGCTGCCGGTTGCCGGGATTGAAAACGGCGGGTTGCTGCAGGTGCGCGGCCCGAATGTGATGAAAGGGTATCTGCGAGTGGAAAAACCGGGTCAGATTGAACCACCGTCAGCGGAAAATGCACAGGGCGAGGTTCAGGCCGGCTGGTATGATACCGGTGATATCGTCACGATCGATAAAGACGGATTTATTACTATCCGCGGACGGGTGAAGCGTTTTGCCAAACTGGCCGGTGAAATGATCTCGCTGGAAAGTGTGGAGCAACTGGCACTGAGTGTCTCGCCGGAGAAACTGCACGCAGTGGTGACAAAACCGGATGCAAAACGCGGCGAAGCACTGGTGATGTTTACCACTGACAGTGAACTGGATCGTACGCAACTGATGGCACAGGCAAAAGCGAAAGGATTGCCGGAACTGGCGGTTCCGCGTGATATCCGTTATATCAGACAACTGCCGGTGCTCGGCAGCGGTAAACCGGATTTTGTCACACTGAAACAACAGGCATTACAGGAGCCGCAGGTATGACTGCCCCCGCCCCGTTACTGAACAAAGGCATGAAAGCGGTACTGGTTTCACAGTTTATTACGGCATTTGCGGATAACGCGATTCTGTTCGCTATTCTTGCACAGCTCAGCGCCCGGCACTATCCGGAGTGGAGTCAGCCGATGCTGCAGATGGTCTTTGTGCTGAGCTTTATTGTACTGGCACCGTTTGTCGGGCAAATTGCCGACAGCTTCCCGAAAGGACGGGTGATGCTGTTGTCGAACGGCTGTAAGCTCATCGGCGCGATGGTGATCTGTGTTGGTACCGATCCGTTTCTGGGATACGGGCTGATCGGCGTGGGGGCTGCGGCCTATTCCCCGGCAAAATACGGGATACTGGGGGAGCTGACCACCGGTGAACAGCTGGTGAAAGCCAACGGGCTGATTGAAGCCTCGACCATTGTGGCGATCCTGCTGGGATCGGTAACCGGTGGTTTCCTGTCTGATTACCATATTACAATGACACTGATATTATGTACGGTGATGTACGCACTGGCGGCGCTGACCAACATCTATATTCCGCGTCTGCCGCCGGCGAAAACCGGTCTGAGCCGCAATCCGCGTACGATGGTGGTCACGTTTCTCCGTGCTGCGGTATCCCTGTGGAAAAACCAGGAAAGCCGCTTTTCCCTGACCGGTACCAGTCTGTTCTGGGGCGCGGGGGTGACACTGCGGCTGATGCTGGTATTGTGGGTTCCGGCGGCGCTGGGCATTACCAGCCAGACCATGCCGCCACTCCTTAACGCGATGGTTGCTATCGGGATTGTGGCAGGAGCGGGTCTGGCTGCCCGTTTTATTACCCTGGAAACCGTGCGCCGCTGTATGCCGGCCGGGATCCTGATCGGGGGGATGGTCATTATATTCGCCGTTCAGACGTCGGTGGTGCCGGCCGGTATCACACTGATCCTGGTCGGTGTATTCGGCGGACTTTTTTTGGTACCGCTCAATGCGATGCTGCAAAAGCGCGGTAAAGAGACGGTCGGGGCGGGTAACGCTATCGCGGTACAGAATCTGGGGGAAAACAGTGCGATGCTGCTGATGCTGGGGCTTTATTCCCTGGCGGTCAAAGCCGGTGTGCCGGTAGTGGTGATTGGTGCGGCGTTCGGCAGCCTGTTTGCCCTCGCGATCGGCGGGTTATGGCTCTGGGATATCCGCCGCAAAAAACAGATTTCATAACAGGAGTGACCGATGCATGATGAACAGGCCCTGATCCGGCGCAGTACAGAACTGGGGCATTATCTCCTTGAGGCCGGCCTGAGTGTTACTGCGGCAGAATCCTGCACCGGCGGGTGGATTGCCAAGGTGATCACGGATATCGCCGGGAGTTCGGCGTATTTTCAGCGCGGGTTTGTCACCTACAGCAATGATGCCAAACACAGTATGATCGGGGTATCAGAACAGTCGCTGTCCGCCTTCGGTGCGGTCAGTGAGGCGGTGGTGCGGGAAATGGCCGCCGGGGCGCTGGATACCGCTGGTGCGGACTTAGCCGTCTCTGTCAGCGGTATTGCCGGGCCGGACGGCGGCAGTGATGAAAAGCCGGTCGGTACAGTCTGGTTCGGTTGGGCGTGGCGGGACGAAACAGGCATAAAAACCGCGGCCCGCTGCTGGTGCTTTGCGGGCGATCGCAATGCAGTACGCTGTCAGGCGGTGCTGAAAGGGCTGGACGGATTAATTGCCATTCTGACGAAAAAACCACTTGATACTGTATGACTATACAGTATAATCAGTCCTACAGATTCAGTTGAAACCATTTTAATAACCCGGGCGGTGTCTCAGGGGTTGAGAAGGGAGTTTACATGGCTATTGATGAGAACAAACAGAAAGCACTGGCAGCAGCCTTAGGTCAGATCGAGAAACAGTTCGGTAAAGGTTCGATCATGCGTCTGGGTGAAGACCGTTCCATGGACGTGGAAACTATCTCTACCGGCTCTCTGGCACTGGACGTTGCACTGGGTGCAGGCGGTCTGCCGCTGGGGCGTATTGTTGAAATCTACGGGCCTGAATCTTCCGGTAAAACCACACTGACATTACAGGTTATTGCCGCTGCACAGCGTCAGGGTCGTGTATGTGCATTTATCGATGCGGAACACGCACTGGACCCGGTCTACGCCAAGAAACTGGGTGTGGATATTGATAACCTGCTGTGCTCCCAGCCGGACACCGGTGAGCAGGCACTGGAAATTTGTGATGCCTTAACCCGCTCCGGTGCGGTTGATGTCATCATTGTTGACTCCGTGGCTGCACTGACACCAAAAGCGGAAATCGAAGGTGAAATCGGTGATTCTCATATGGGTCTGGCGGCCCGTATGATGAGCCAGGCGATGCGTAAGCTGGCCGGTAACCTGAAAAACTCCAACACCCTGCTGATTTTCATCAACCAGATCCGTATGAAGATCGGTGTGATGTTCGGTAACCCGGAAACCACTACCGGGGGTAATGCACTGAAATTTTATGCCTCTGTCCGTCTGGATATCCGCCGTATCGGCGCGGTGAAAAACGGTGATGAGGTGGTCGGCAGCGAAACCCGCGTAAAAGTGGTGAAAAACAAAGTGGCTGCGCCGTTCAAACAGGCTGAATTCCAGATCATGTACGGTGAAGGTATCAACACCATGGGCGAACTAATCGACCTGGGTGTGAAACATAAACTGGTTGAGAAAGCCGGTGCCTGGTACAGCTACAACGGTGAAAAAATCGGTCAGGGTAAGGCAAACGCCACGATTTACCTGAAAGAACATCCGGAAATGGCGGCTGAGCTGGATAAAAAATTACGTGAGTTATTACTGAATCACAGCGGTGAATTCAGTACCGCAGCAGAAAGTTTCAATGAAGAAAGTGAAACTGAAGATGCGGGAAACGAAGAGTTTTAATTCGTAAAGCCAACTGAATTTAATATTTATAGTAATAAAATCATTGAGTTATTATGAAAGCTGTGTCCGTGACGGGCACGGCTTTCTTTTTATCTGCGGACAACAGCCTGTCACTGCCCCTCATACCGTGTTCTTTATACAGAAACCCCTCTGCCGGCCGGATGAACGCCGTTTGTACGAACAGACTTTCAGAAAAAGTTTATTCGCTTTACAATGGGTACAGCGAATGGATTTATCTGGGAATTAATGTTCAAGGGAAACCCTTAAATTTCTCTCCGCCTTGATTGATCCGAAGGTTGAATCGGAGCGGCTTCACAGTCTGTTTCGCAATTCATAAATCTTATTATTTCAGCTTGATTTCGGGATAAATATGAGCAAAAGCACCGCTGAGATCCGTCAAGCGTTTCTCGACTTTTTCCATACAAAAGGACATCAGATTGTCCAGAGCAGTTCGCTGGTTCCGAACAACGACCCAACGCTGCTTTTTACTAACGCAGGGATGAACCAATTCAAAGATGTTTTCCTCGGTCTGGATAAACGTCCTTACACCCGCGCCACGACAGCACAGCGCTGTGTCCGCGCAGGTGGTAAGCACAACGACCTGGAAAACGTCGGCTACACTGCACGTCACCACACTTTCTTCGAAATGCTGGGTAACTTCAGCTTCGGCGATTACTTCAAGCACGATGCTATCAATTTCGCCTGGGAACTGCTGACCGGCAAAGAATGGTTTAACCTGCCGAAAGAGAAGCTGTGGGTAACCGTCTATGCAACGGATGATGAAGCGTACAACATCTGGAAAGATGAGGTCGGTGTGCCGGCTGAACGCATTATCCGCATCGGTGATAACAAAGGCGCACAATACGCCTCTGACAACTTCTGGCAGATGGGCGATACCGGTCCCTGCGGTCCGTGTACTGAGATTTTCTTTGATCACGGCGACCACATCTGGGGCGGCCCTCCGGGATCACCGGAAGAAGACGGCGACCGTTACATCGAGATCTGGAACATCGTCTTTATGCAGTTCAACCGTCAGTCTGACGGCACATTAGAGCCGCTGCCGAAACCATCTGTTGATACCGGTATGGGTCTGGAGCGTATTACGGCTGTTCTGCAGCACGTAAATTCTAACTATGATATCGATCTGTTCCGTAAACTGATTGCCGATGTGGCGAAAGTGACCGGTGCTGACGATCTGACCAGCAAATCACTGCGCGTGATCGCCGACCACATCCGCTCCTGTGCCTTCCTGATTTGTGACGGCGTTATTCCGTCCAATGAAGGCCGCGGTTATGTACTGCGCCGTATCATCCGCCGCGCTGTCCGCCATGGTTACATGCTGGGTGCGAAAGATACCTTCTTCTACAAACTGGTTGCGCCGCTGATCGACGTGATGGGCTCTGCCGGTGAAGAACTGGCACGTCAGCGCGTAATGGTTGAGAAAGTGCTGAAGTCAGAAGAAGAGCAGTTTGCCCGTACGCTGGAACGCGGCCTGCAACTGCTGGATGATGAATTAGCCTCACTGACCGGGGATACCCTGAGTGGTGAAGCGGCATTCCGTCTTTATGACACCTATGGTTTCCCGCTGGATCTGACCGCTGACGTCTGCCGCGAGCGTAACCTGAAAGTGGACGAAGCCGGTTTTGAAGCGGCAATGGAAGAACAGCGCCGCCGTGCCCGTGAAAACAGCGGCTTTGGTGCGGACTACAACAGTCTCATCAAAGTGGACAAGCGCAGTGACTTCTCCGGTTATGATCACAATGAACAGGCGGCAACCATTGTTGCACTGTACAAAGAAGGTCAGCCGGTGACTGAGCTGAATGCCGGTGATGAAGGTCTGGTGATCCTGGATAAAACCGCGTTTTATGCAGAATCCGGCGGCCAGGTCGGTGATACCGGTGTACTGTCGAGCAACGATGCACAGTTCAGCGTTCTGGACACACAGAAATACGGCCAGGCTATCGGCCATGCCGGTCGTGTGGACAGCGGTAAACTGACCGTGAACCACAAAATCACCGCGAAAATCGACGAAGAGCGCCGTAACGCCATCCGCCTGAATCACTCGGCAACGCACCTGATGCATGCCGCGCTGCGTCAGGTTCTGGGTGAGCATGTGTCACAGAAAGGCTCACTGGTAAACGATAAATACCTGCGTTTTGACTTCTCTCACTTTGAAGCCATGACACCGGCACAAATCCGTGAAGTGGAAGCCCTGGTCAACGCCGAAATCCGTAAAAATGAGCCGGTCGTGACTGAGCTGATGGATCTGGAAGAGGCGAAAGCCAAAGGTGCGATGGCACTGTTCGGTGAAAAATACGATGAACGTGTCCGTGTACTGAGCATGGGCGATTTCTCAACCGAGCTGTGCGGCGGTACTCACGCAGCACGTACCGGTGATATCGGTTTGTTCTGTATTATCAGTGAATCCGCCACAGCGGCGGGTATCCGCCGTATTGAAGCGGTTACCGGTATTGGCGCACTGGAAAGCGTGAATCAGCAGTCTGACGCACTCTCTGCGGTGGCACAGCTGGTGAAAAGTGATGAAGCCGGTGTGAGCGAAAAAGTCAAAGCTGCGCTGGATAAAATCCGCACCCTGGAAAAAGAGTTACAGCAACTCAAAGAACAGCAGGCTGCGCAGGAAAGTTCCTCCATGACCAAAGATGCCGTTTCAGTGAACGGTGTTAAACTCCTGGTGAAACAACTGGCTAACGCCGAACCTAAAATGTTACGGACGATGGTTGATGATCTAAAAAATCAATTAAGCTCTGGAATTATTGTGCTTTCAACTATCAGTGATGATAAAGTTAGTCTCATTGCAGGTGTAACAAAAGATCTGACCGGTAAGGTCAAAGCCGGCGAACTGGTGGCCTTTATTGCTGAACAAATCGGTGGTAAAGGGGGCGGTCGCCCGGATATGGCTCAAGCCGGCGGGACAGATACCGCTGCTTTACCTGCTGCTATGGCAAGCGTTGAAAGCTGGGTGGCATCTCACCTGTAGTCTGAGTAAATCTGAACAGGAGCGCGCTCCGGCGTGCTCCTGATATTGGTGATTAGGTCTTTGTATCACTAACGTTAGGTCGCAATTTTTAACTACACTAAATATTGCAATGTGTCTAAAACTACATATAGTTTACAAATAATCATTGCTATACGCTTTCACGGTGTTGGATGGATAATGGCGGGTAAACTCAGAGGCCCGACTCTTTTAATATTTCAAGGAGCAAAGAATGCTTATTCTGACTCGTCGAGTTGGTGAAACACTCATGATAGGCGATGAGGTAACAGTGACTGTACTGGGTGTTAAAGGAAACCAGGTTCGAATTGGTGTCAACGCCCCCAAAGAGGTTTCTGTTCACCGTGAAGAAATTTACCAGCGGATCCAGGCTGAAAAATCTCAACCCAATAACAATAACTATTAAGTTGCGAGGCGCGCTCGTTACCGCAACGGGCGCCTTCTTCATTTTCTTTCTGCCGCTATTATCCCGGTTCTGTTTTTTCTTTCCTGCAAAAATCGCCCGCTATTCTGTCACTTTCTCTGCACACGACCGTATTTATTCCTCACCGCCGTATTAAGCGGAGGTGGATTTCGTTGTCGTAAAAACACGCGTATCGTTGTGAAAATCAACATAGTGCGCGGTAATTGTGCAAACGATCGTGAGATCTTAAAAAGTTGGGAAAAATTGTTTGACTTCTCAGTGGGGGAAAGTAATATGTGCGCCACACGACGACGAGATGACGGAAACGGAAATCATCGTTGTGTGGTCTGAAACAATGGTGAGATGGCCGAGAGGCTGAAGGCGCTCCCCTGCTAAGGGAGTATGCGGTCAAAAGCTGCATCGAGGGTTCGAATCCCTCTCTCACCGCCATTCAGATTGCACCCGTAGCTCAGCTGGATAGAGTACCCGGCTACGAACCGGGCGGTCAGAGGTTCGAATCCTCTCGGGTGCACCATTTAAACCCCACGATACTGTCATGGGGTTTTTATTTTGGCAAAAGAAAATGCTAAGATAAAAAAATCAGTTCTGAAAAGATGTTTTAAGGTACGCACCCGTAGCTCAGCTGGATAGAGTACCCGGCTACGAACCGGGCGGTCAGAGGTTCGAATCCTCTCGGGTGCACCATCTTATCACCTTATTTCAAAACTGATTTCCGGTAACAGAATTAGTATGCGATGCACCCGTAGCTCAGCTGGATAGAGTACCCGGCTACGAACCGGGCGGTCAGAGGTTCGAATCCTCTCGGGTGCACCATCTTCCTCTCTTATCCCATATTCAGCACCCGTAGCTCAGCTGGATAGAGTACCCGGCTACGAACCGGGCGGTCAGAGGTTCGAATCCTCTCGGGTGCACCATATAAAAACCCCGCTCTTTGAGCGGGGTTTTTCTTTTTCCGTTTTTCCCGTCACTGAATCGAATCCGTTTTTACGTCATACTCGTTATCTGAAGTACAGATGCTTCTGAAACTGATCGTATAACAATGACATGTAAGAGGGATAATGCATTGTCACAGCAGTGGTTTCTGCTGTTCCGTTTGTGTGGGGCCGGGTTGAATCACAGCGACAATAGCCCGGCTTTGCGATAAAGTATCCCCCTTATGAATACTATCCATTATCAGGACGGGAGGTCGATTTGATCCCGGATGTATCCAAAGCGCTCTCATGGTTAGAGGCGCACCCCCGGATTTTAAAAGGCATCAACCGCGGCATTGAGCGCGAAACACTGCGTATCACGCCGGATGGTGCTCTGGCACGTACCGGTCACCCGGAAGGGCTGGGAAAATCATTAACCCATAAGTGGATCACCACGGACTTTGCCGAGTCATTGCTGGAGTTTATAACCCCGGTGGACTCGCGTATTGATTACACCGTGAAATTTCTGCGTGATGTGCACCGCTACACTGCGCGTCATCTGAACAATGAACGGATGTGGCCGCTGAGTATGCCATGCTTCATTGATTCTGAAGAGCATATCGAACTGGCGCAGTTCGGCACATCCAATGCAGGGCGTTTTAAAACGCTGTACCGTGAAGGGCTTAAAAACCGCTATGGCGCACTGATGCAGACCATTTCCGGTGTCCACTATAACTTCTCTCTGCCGATGGAATTCTGGCAGGCGTGGAGCGGTATCAGTGATGCGGAAAGCGGTAAGGATAAAATCTCCGACGGCTATTTCCGCCTGATCCGCAACTATTACCGCTTCGGCTGGGTGATCCCGTATCTGTTCGGTGCATCGCCGGCGATTTGCGGCTCATTCCTGCGCGGCCGTAAAACCAATCTGCCGTTTGAAACACTGCCGACAGGGGCGTTATACCTGCCGTATGCCACGTCACTGCGTTTAAGCGACCTCGGCTATACCAACAAGTCACAAAGTGATCTGAACATCACCTTCAACCATCTGGACACCTATGTCGCCGGGCTGAAGAATGCCATTCAGATCCCGTCTGAAGAATTTGCCTCACTGGGATTAACCAAAGACGGGAAACACCTTCAGATTAATACTAACGTCCTGCAGATTGAAAACGAGTTCTATGCGCCTATCCGGCCGAAGCGTGTGCAGAAAGGCGACGAGTCGCCGTCAGATGCCTTACAGCGCGGCGGGGTGGAGTATATCGAAGTCCGCGCCCTGGATATCAACCCGTTCTCTGCCACCGGTGTCGATGAAACACAAATCCGTTTCCTCGACCTGTTCCTTATCTGGTGTGTGCTGGCCGATGCGCCGGAAATGAGCGCGGATGAGCTGGCGTGTGCCCGCCATAACTGGAACCGGGTGATTCTGGAAGGGCGTAAACCGGGACAGGAAATCGGTATCGGCTGCGGTCGTGAAAAACAACCCTTGCAAAAAGTGGGTCACGCACTGTTTAATGATCTCCTGCGTGTTGCCGATGTGTTAGATACCTGCTCAGGCACACAGTATCGCGAAGTGTGCGAAGCACTGAAAATGCAGTTTGATGATCCGGAACTGACGTTCTCGGGCCGGATGCTGGCACTGATAAAAGAAGCAGGTATCGGAAGTTACGGGTTGGCCCTGGCGGATCGGTATCATGAAGAGCTGACTCACGAGCCGTATGACGTGATCAGTGAAGCAGACTTTGCTGAACAATGGCAGGCTTCTGTCGATAAACAAAAAGCGATGGAAGAGAGTGATACGATAAGTTTTGATGAGTATCTGGCGTTGCATGGCGGTCGCTGATTTCTGACAGATAAGAAAATGGCCACAATCAATGTGGCCAAAATAAATCTCTCAGAGAATAGGGATGATAACAATTTGCGCGTCTTTCACTACATCAGACCAGCGTATTCAGAAAAAGTTTCATTCGTTCGGCATTTTTTACAAAAAAAAGAGGAGCGGGAATTATGCCTTTGCTGGATAGTTTTTTAGTTGACCACACACGCATGGCGGCACCTGCGGTACGCGTAGCGAAAACCATGACCACCCCGGGTGGCGATACCATCACTGTTTTCGATCTGCGTTTTTGTGTGCCTAATGAAGAGATTCTGCCGGAAAGAGGAACGCATACACTGGAACATCTGTTTGCCGGTTTTATGCGTAACCATTTAAACGGCAATGGTGTTGAAATCATTGATATCTCGCCGATGGGCTGCCGTACTGGGTTCTATATGAGCCTGATTGGTGCGCCGTCAGAAACCCGTGTTGCACAGGCCTGGAAAGACGCTATGGCGGATATCCTGACGGTCAAAGATCAGGCGAAGATCCCTGAGCTGAACCTGTATCAGTGCGGGACGTATAAAATGCATTCACTGGAAGAAGCACATCAGATTGCAAAAAACATCATTGAGCGCGATGTCCGCGTCAACAAAAATGATGAACTGCTGTTATCTGATGATGAGCTGGAAAAACTGCATCCGTAATTTTTCAGCCCCGGATACAAAAAAACCTGCGCGCATTGCTGCCGCAGGTTTTTTTATGTCTTTTATCTTTCTCAGATATCAGCCGCGATATCGGCACCGGCCGGTTTCAGCGGCGACAGTTTTACCGTTTTAATCACATTCTCACCGATGGCAACCACTTCAAACTGATAGTGCCCGATGGTGACAAGGGTATTGAGTGTCGGGATATCACCAAGCTCTTCCAGCAGAAGGCCGTTAATGGTACGGGCACCTTCTTCCGGCAGGGAGAGGTTCAGGGCTTTATTGATTTCGCGGATATTGGCAGAGCCTTCAATCAGCAGTGTGCCGTCAGGCTGACGGGTCACTTCCTCAGCCAGCGACGGTGACATTGAGGTGGTAAAATCACCGACAATCTCTTCCAGGATATCTTCTACCGAGATAAGCCCCTGGATGTCACCGTACTCATCAACAACCAGTCCGACTTTTTCATTATTGCGCTGAAAATTGACCAGCTGTAAGTTCAGCGGTGTGCTGTCCGGCACAAAGTAGACTTTATCGGCGGCCTTGATAAGCATTTGCTTGGTGAATTCCTGTTTCTCAATCATCAGCCGGTAAGCTTCACGGACACGCAGCATGCCGATGGCATCATCCAGTGAGTCACGGTAGAGCACTATCCGGCCGTGCGGCGAGTGCGTAAGCTGGCGCAGAATGGATTTCCATTCATCATTGATATCAATGCCGATGATTTCAGTACGCGGCACCATAATTTCATCCACACTGACTTTATCCAGATCGAGGATGGAGATCAGCATGTCCTGGTTGCGGCGGGACAGCTTGCCTTTGGATTCATTAACGATGGTTTTCAGTTCTTCTTTTGAAACCGCATCACTGCGGATCACGGTGCCGCGGATACCGATGCAGCGCATCAGAATTAGGGTTATCGCGTTAAATGCCCAGACCAGCGGCAGACAGATTTTGGCCAGCGGACGCAGCAGAAAACTGCTCGGAAAGGCAACCTGCTGCGGATAAAGTGCCGCAATGGTTTTCGGCATCACTTCGGCAAAGACGAGGATGACAAAGGTCAGCACCCCGGTGGCGATAGCCACACCGGCGTTGCCGTACAGGCGCATACCGACAATCGTACCCAGTGCGGAGGCGACAATATTCACCAGGTTATTACCGATAAGAATGAGACTCAGCAGGCGTTCCGGTTTCTCCAGCAGCTGCTCGACACGACGCGCCGCCCGGTTGCCCTGCTTGGCCTGATGGCGCAGCCGGTAGCGGTTGATGGTCATCATCCCGGTTTCGGATGCGGAAAAGTACGCTGAAATTATCACCAGTAAAATAAGAATGATAATCAGCGTGCTTGTTGAGACGTGCTCCACAGCGGTGTTCCTTTCTTTTGTGATGAGCGGAAAAAGGCGTTACAGAGACCGGCTGTTATGCATACAGCATCAGTTCCTGAAACAGACGGTGCCCGAAAAATGCCAGCGTAAGAATAAAGGCACCGGCGAAGTTAAACCAGATAACCCGTTTACCGCGCCAGCCTTCATGATAGTGCCCCCACAGCAGCACGATATAGACACACCAGGCAACCATCGACAGCAATGATTTATGGATATTATCTTTATCAAAGATGTTATCCATAAACACAATACCGGTGGCGAGTGTCAGTGTCAGCAGAATCACGCCGACCTGGGTGATATGAAACATTTTACGCTCGATAACCATTAACGGCGGCATATCCGGCGTAAACCTGAGGCGTTTGTTTTTCAGCTGATGATCCATCCAGCCGAGCTGCATGGCATACAGTGCCGCAATAATCAGTGTCGCGAAGCTGAGCAGCGCCAGTCCGATATGCACAAACAGCGGCACACTGGCCTGTAAGTGGGTGATAAACTCGCCCGGCATCAGGGTGGCAAGAATCAGGTTGACCATCGAGAAGCTGTAAACAATCGGGATAAGGAACCACGCCCGGCCCTGAAACGCGACAATTGTCATAATGACGGAGACCAGCAGGCTGACCACCGAGCCGAGATTCAGCAGTGTCAGGTTCTGACCAACGCCCTGAAAAATCTGTGATTTAACCGCCACACCGTGACACACCAGCGCGATAACGGCAAAGATCAGCGCCAGTTTCCGGTAGCCGCGCTGATAGCGGAGCACGCCCGGCATCAGGAGAACCAGGCTTAACAGATACGCGCTAATTGCAACAACAGAGATTTCAGGCATGGTTTTGTGATTATTCAGTCAGTAAGATGAAACAAAATTCATACGTCAGTATACCGCAGCCCGCAGATCACTCCAATGATTACACGATACTTTACGTAAATCGGTTCGCTGATTTGCTGCGGCGCGTGTTATAATCCCGGGTATCTTTTCTATTTTTAGCTTTTAGCTCAGTTTTGGCAGAGTCGATGACATGTTTGATAATTTAACTGACAGACTTTCGCGCACCTTGCGCAATATCAGTGGTCGCGGACGACTGACGGAAGACAATATTAAAGAAACGCTGCGCGAAGTGCGTATGGCGCTTCTGGAAGCCGATGTTGCCCTGCCGGTGGTACGGGATTTCATCAACCGCGTCAAAGAGCGTGCCGTTGGTCATGAGGTGAATAAAAGCCTGACGCCGGGGCAGGAGTTCGTCAAAATCGTTCAGGGCGAACTGGTTGCGGCCATGGGCGAGGAAAACAACGCCCTGGATCTCTCCTCCCAGCCGCCGGCTGTGGTGCTGATGGCCGGTCTGCAGGGTGCGGGTAAAACCACCAGTGTGGCGAAACTCGGTAAACTGCTGAAAGAAAAACAGAAGAAAAAAGTACTGGTGGTCTCTGCGGACGTTTACCGTCCGGCGGCGATTAAACAGTTACAGACACTGGCAGAGACCGTGGGGATCGAATTCTTCCCGTCTGATGTGTCAGAAAAACCGATTGATATCGTTAAAAAAGCACTGAAACACGCACAGTTGCAATTCTTTGATGTCCTGCTGGTGGATACCGCGGGCCGTCTGCATGTCGATGAAGGCATGATGGGTGAGATCAAAGAGCTGCACGCAGCTATTAATCCGATCGAAACCCTGTTTGTCGTGGATGCCATGACCGGTCAGGATGCGGCAAACACCGCCAAAGCCTTTAACGAAGCCCTGCCGCTGACCGGTGTGGTGCTGACCAAAGTCGATGGTGATGCGCGCGGCGGTGCGGCACTGTCTATCCGCCATATTACCGGTAAACCGATTAAATTCCTGGGTGTCGGGGAAAAAACCGATGCACTGGAGCCGTTCCATCCGGATCGCGTTGCCTCCCGTATTCTGGGCATGGGCGATGTGCTGTCACTGATTGAAGAGATTGAGAGCAAAGTTGACCGCGACCAGGCGGAGAAACTGGCCTCCAAGCTGAAAAAAGGTGACGGGTTTGACCTCAATGATTTCCTGGAACAGCTTAAGCAGATGCGCAATATGGGTGGCATGGCCGGGATGCTGACTAAGCTGCCGGGCATGTCTCAGGTGCCTGACGCGGTGAAATCGCAGATGGATGACAGCGTGCTGACCAAAATGGAAGCGATGATCAATTCCATGACCAAAAAAGAGCGCGTCAAACCGGACATTATCAAAGGGTCCCGCAAACGCCGTATCGCAGCAGGTTCCGGAACTCAGGTGCAGGATGTCAACCGGCTGCTCAAGCAGTTCGATGATATGCAGCGCATGATGAAAAAGATGAAGAAAGGGGGCCTCGCGAAGATGATGCGGGGCATGAAAGGTATGATGCCGCCGGGTATGATGGGGCGGTAAAACAAAGAAAGTCACAAAGAATAATCACTTTGGATTGATTTTTTCGCCAAAGTGAGTAAACTTTTCGGGCTTTTTCTATGACAACCGGACGCCATTCCTCGATGGGGTCTGGTTGTTTGTCAATTCAATGAGGATGTTATGGTAACAATTCGTTTAGCTCGTGGCGGCGCAAAAAAGCGTCCGTTCTACCAAATCGTCGTAACCGACAGTCGTAATGCACGTGACGGTCGTTTCATCGAACGTATTGGTTTCTTCAACCCTATCGCTGCCGGTAAGGCTGAAACTCTGCGCTTAGATCTGGACCGTGTTGAACACTGGGTTGGTCTGGGTGCAACTGTCTCTGATCGTGTTGCTGTACTGATCAAAGACGCAAAAAAAGCAGCTTAATCTGTCACGGTGGCAACAATGAGCAAGCACACTAATCCGCAAGCCCCTTCTGATCCGATTGTACTCGGCAAACTGGGGTCATCTTACGGTATTAAAGGGTGGCTCAGAGTGTTTTCTTCCACCGAAAATACTGAAAGTATTTTTGATTATCAGCCGTGGTTTATTCAGCGTAACGGGGTGTGGCAACACATCGAACCGGAAGACTGGAAATCCCACAATCAGGATATGATCGTCAAACTCAACGGGGTTGACGACAGAGATGCGGCAAACGCACTGACCAATGCGGAAATCGTGGTGGACAGTTCGCAGTTACCGGAATTAGACGGCGATGATTACTACTGGAAAGACCTGATGGGCTGCCGTGTAGTGACCACCGGCGGATATGATCTCGGCACCGTGACCGATTTAATGGAAACCGGGTCGAATGATGTTCTGGTGATTAAAGCAAATCTGAAAGATGCCTTCGGCATGAAAGAGCGGTTAGTACCGTATCTTGACGGGCAGGTTATCAGGAAAGTTGATCTCACTGAAAAACTGATTGAAGTTGAGTGGGATCCCGGTTTTTAAACCTCCGGTGATGGTTTTGTCATTAAGTGGGACACGAAAATGTGGATTGGGGTTATCAGCCTGTTTCCTGAAATGTTCCTCTCAATTACCGGGCATGGTGTAACCGGACGGGCAGTAAAAAACGGCCTGATCAGTGTAGATTGCTGGAACCCGCGTGATTTCACGTATGACCGGCACCACACTGTGGACGATCGGCCCTATGGGGGCGGTCCCGGCATGCTGATGATGGTGGAGCCTCTGCGCAAAGCTATCCATGCAGCAAAAGCTGCCGCAGGTGACAATGCGAAAGTGATTTATCTTTCGCCGCAGGGCCGCAAACTCGATCAACAGGGAGTTTGTGAGCTGGCCGCCAACGAGAAGTTAATTCTGGTGTGCGGCCGGTATGAGGGCGTAGATGAACGCGTTATCCAGACTGAAATAGATGAAGAATGGTCAGTCGGGGATTACGTGCTCAGCGGTGGTGAATTACCGGCTATGGTACTGATTGATGCGGTATCGCGTTTTGTCCCGGGTGTCCTCGGACATCAGGCATCAGCAAAAGAAGATTCCTTTGCTGACGGTTTACTTGACCACCCGCACTATACCCGCCCTGAAGTGTTGGATGGCATGTGTGTTCCGCCGGTTTTACTGTCGGGCAACCATGCGGAAATTGATCGCTGGCGTATGAAACAGTCACTCGGTCGCACCTGGCTCAGAAGACCTGAACTTCTGGAAAGCCTAGCTCTGACTGACGAGCAAAGGATGTTGCTGGCTGAATTCCAACGGGAATATCAGTCCGGAGCAACAAGTTAATCCAGGTATCCTGCGGGATATCTTTTGAAATATCAGTTTACCTAGGGTAAGAGATTTATTATGAGCAACATTATTAAACAACTTGAACAAGAGCAGATGAAACAAGACGTACCTTCATTCCGTCCGGGTGACACCGTGGAAGTTAAGGTATGGGTCGTTGAAGGTTCTAAAAAACGTCTGCAGGCATTCGAGGGCGTGGTTATCGCTATCCGTAACCGCGGTCTGCACTCTGCATTCACTGTTCGCAAGATTTCTAACGGCGAAGGTGTTGAGCGTGTATTCCAGACTCACTCACCTGTTGTTGACAGCATCAGCGTTAAACGCCGTGGTGCCGTTCGTCGTGCTAAACTGTACTACCTGCGTGAGCGTTCAGGTAAGGCAGCTCGTATTAAAGAGCGTTTGAACGCAAAATAATGCGCAAGCATCCGATATGATAATAAAAGGCCAGCCTCGTGCTGGCCTTTTTTATACGCTATTTTATTTCCCTTTCCTGCCTGTTTTCCGTTCAATTCACTGTATTGTTTATATGACACCAATTTTTCAATGTAAATAAATATTTACACTAAATCTGTATTTTAAGCTTCTCCGCTTTTATCGGTTATTTAATGCATTACGTTTCAATTCTTATATTTTGTCTTTTTTATCAATGTATTGTGCGTTATTTTGAGACGGGTGAGATGATTTTATTTCTTCGGCGAGAACATCTTATTTTTGTTTTGTAATTTAAAATGTACAAAAATTTAAATATTTTACTATTTTGGATTGAATTATTTACGAAGGATGTTATGGTGTTTTCTCAGACACTCAACACGTAATCCATTTTTTGTAAAACTCAGCAGGAAAACACTATGATCATGCAAAAAGACGCACTCAATAACGTTCACATCAGTGATGAAATTGTTTTAATCTCACCGGAAGAACTGAAACAAAAGTACCCATTGAGTCGCAACGACCAGCATGCCATCGCCGGTGCGCGTAAGACGATTGCGGATATTGTTCATCACCGTGATCCGCGTTTACTGGTGGTCTGCGGTCCGTGTTCCGTTCATGACACCGATGCAGCGCTGGAGTATGCCCGTCGTCTGAAAGAATTATCTGCTGAGTTGAGTGACAGTCTGTATATCGTGATGCGTGTCTATTTTGAAAAACCGCGGACAACTGTGGGCTGGAAAGGGCTTATCAGTGATCCGTTTATGGATGGCTCTTTCGAGATGGAAAAAGGTCTGCACATTGCCCGCAAACTGATGGTGGACCTGGTTCAGCTCGGCCTGCCGCTGGCCGGTGAAGCGCTGGATCCGAATAACCCGCAGTACCTCGGGGATCTGTTCAGCTGGTCTGCCATCGGGGCGCGTACCACCGAATCACAGACACACCGTGAAATGGCATCCGGTCTGTCCATGCCGGTCGGCTTTAAAAACGGCACTGACGGCAGTCTGAGCACCGCCATCAATGCCATGAAAGCCGCGTCCATGCCGCACCGTTTTATGGGGATCAACCAGTCCGGTCAGGTCTGTCTGTTACAGACACAGGGTAACCCGAACGGTCATGTGATCCTGCGCGGCGGAAAACGCCCGAACTACAGTGCGGAAGATATTACGGAATGTGAGGCACAAATGAAGAAAGCCGGTCTCACCCCCTCACTGATGGTAGACTGCAGTCACGGCAACTCGGATAAAGATTTCCGTCGTCAGCCGCTGGTGGTGGATGCGGTGGCAGAACAAATTTGTGCCGGAAATACCTCAATTACCGGTATTATGCTGGAAAGCCATATTAATGAAGGCAATCAGTCATCAGAACAGCCGCGCAGTGCCATGCAGTACGGCGTGTCAGTGACGGACGCCTGCATCAGCTGGGAAACCACTGAAGCAGTTCTGCGTCAGCTGCATCAGCAGATTTCACCGGCGCTGGCAGAGCGTGTGGTTAAGTTACAGCAGGCAGGATAATAAAAACAGGCAGGGTGTATGTCCGGTGCATTAACGCATTTACGTGATCAAATTGATGAAGTGGATAAATCGCTGCTGTCACTGCTGGCAAAACGCCTGCAGTTAGTGGCAGAAGTCGGGGAAGTGAAAAGTCAGCACGGCCTGCCGGTTTATGCGCCGGATCGCGAAGCCGCGATGCTGGCGTCCCGGCGGCAGGAGGCGGAATCCCTCGGGGTTCCGCCGGATCTGATAGAGGATGTGCTGCGCCGTATCATGCGGGAATCCTATTCCCGTGAGAATGATAAGGGTTTTAAAAAGCTCAATGCGCAGGCACGTCCGATCGTGATTGTCGGCGGTGACGGCAAAATGGGGCAGTTGTTCCGGCGGATGCTGGCGTTGTCCGGTTATACCGTGCGTATTCTCGACAGCGGTGACTGGGCCGATGCGCCTGAATTGCTGTCGGATGCGGGCATGGTGATTGTCAGTGTGCCTATCCATCTGACAGAACAGGTTATTAAACAATTACCGCCGCTGCCGGAAGATTGCATCCTGGCGGATCTCGCCTCTGTCAAAGCGGGGCCGTTACAGGCAATGCTGGCAGTACACAACGGGCCGGTGCTCGGGTTGCACCCGATGTTCGGGCCGGATGTCGGCAGTTTTGCCAAGCAGGTGGTGGCATTCTGTGACGGGCGTTTTCCGGAGCAGTACCAGTGGTTCCTGGAACAGATCACCGTCTGGGGCGCGCATTTGCAGGGTATTAAGGCGCAGGAGCATGATCGTAATATGCGCTATATTCAGGCGTTGCGTCATTTTACCACCTTTGCTTACGGGCGCTATCTGGCAAAAGAAAATGTCGATCTCGCGCAGCTGCTGTCATTGTCATCACCGATTTACCGGCTGGAGCTGGTGATGATTGGCCGCCTGTTTGCCCAGGATCCACAGCTTTATGCCGATATCATTATGGCCTCGGAAGATAACCTGGATGTGATAGAGAATTATCACCGTGAGTTCGGTGAAGCCATGGCACTGCTGGAAAGCCGGGATAAAGCAGAGTTTATTTCGCAGTTTTCCGCCGTCAGTGACTGGTTTGGCGAACACGCCCAGCGCTTTATGAAAGAGAGTCAGGGACTGCTGCAACAGGCGAGAGACAGCCGCCGCTGAGTATAAGACACAAAAAAGCGGATGATACCATCCGCTTTTTTATCACACCGGTTTCACCGGATAATCAGGCGCGATCCACCGGGAAGGCGATCACATCACTGATCCGCTCTGCACCCAGCGCGAGCATAATCAGCCGGTCAATCCCCAGTGCCACACCGGCACATTCCGGGAATCCGTGTTCGAGTGCTGCCAGCAGATTTTCATCAATCGGCTGCTCCGGCAGACCCATACTTGCCCGTTTGCGGTTATCCCGCTCAAAGCGCTGACGCTGCTCTGCGGCATCAGTCAGTTCACGGAAGCCGTTTGCCAGCTCAACCCCTTTGTAATACACCTCAAAGCGCTCGGCCACACGGTGATCTTCAGAACTGATCTCCGCCAGTGAAGCCTGGCTTGCCGGGAAGTGATAAATAAAGGTTGGTTTTTCCAGCCCGATATGCGGCTCCACACCCACCATAAACAGCAACTGCAAAATGGTATCGCGATCTTCTTCAGTATCAGCAATATTGCTGACATCCAGTTTGGCTGCAACGTCACGCAGTTTGTCTTTCTCGGCGGTCAGCGGATCGATATCCAGGTAGCGCAGGAAAGCCTGCTGGTAGGATAACGACTCTGCACTTTCACACTCTAAGGTTTGCTGTAATAAATCATCAACCTCATTTATCAGACGGTACATATCATAATGAGGACGATACCATTCGAGCATGGTGAACTCCGGATTATGATAGCGTCCGGCTTCCTCGTTACGATAGCTGCGACCCATCTGATAAATAGGCCCGCTGCCCGCTGCCAGCAACCGTTTCATATGATACTCCGGGCTGGTCATCAGATAAAGCGTTATTCCCTGTGCGGCACCGGGGCCGGTAAACTGAGTTTCAAAGGCGCGCAGATGGACATCGGTGACGGTCGCCTGACTCATGGTCGGCGTTTCGACTTCTAATACACCTCTGTCTGCAAAAAAATGTCTGATTTCATTAACAATTTTTGCACGTTTTAATAGATTGGCTATCGGGGCAGTCGGCTGCCAGCCCGCAATATCACTCATGCCGTAAGAACTCCGAATAAAAATAAAGGGTGCAGTTTACCCGCAACCTCTGATGGTGACAAACAGATATGCAGAACATGCTACGTGTAAAACCGGACTCTGAACAGGCGTATTGTGCGGCAGCGGGGTGCGGGAGCACCCCGGGCAGGTATCATCAGCCGATTAAGGCCGGCGGGACATGTTCCCCCGGATAACTGCCGAGCACCTTCACCGAACGGGCGATTGCCTGCAACGCGTTGAGCGCCTGCTGCATCGGTACGGAACGCAGATTGGCATGCACATCAATATAAAACATCTCTTCCCACGGCGTGCCGTGAATAGGGCGGGATTCCAGTTTGCTCATCACAATGTCATGCTCTTTCAGGATAATCAGCGCATCGACCAGCGCCCCGGCCTGTTGTCCGGTCGCCATCAGCAGCGTGGTTTTCGCCGGTACCTGCTCTGACACATCAATCGGCTGGCGGGCTATGACAATAAACCGCGTCATATTGGTCTGCTGATTGGCAAGATTCTGTGCAATCGCCTGTAACCCGTACAGCGCGCCACCGGCTTCACTGCCGAGAGCCGCCACATCCGTCCGGTTAAGGGAGGCGACTTTTTCCATCGCCGCTGCGGTACTTTCGCAGTATTCAATTTTGCGATCCGGGAACTGGCTGAGATACTGACTGCACTGTTCAAATGGCTGCGGATGGCTGTAAAGCGTGGTGATTCCGGCAAGATCAGCGCCCGGAATGGTCAGCAGACAGTGATTCACCGGCAGACGCAGCTCGCCGACAATGGAAAGCGGGGTGGTCTGGAGCAAATCATAGACATCGTTGATGGCACCGGAACTGGTATTTTCCAGCGGCAGCATTCCGTAATCCGCCTGACCGTTTTCAACCAGCTCAAAAATATCGCGGAATTTACGGCAGCTGAACTCGGTCATATGATCGAAATGACGGGCGGAATACTGACGGGCAGCCACATGTGAATAAGAGCCTCTCGGTCCGAGGAAGGCTATCCGCGCGCTGTTATCCGGTGTCTGATTCAGGTGCTTTTGTAAAATCGCCTGTTGGGTTAGAACCGAATCCTCAATAATCAGCTGGAACAGGCGGGTAATATAAAACCCGTCCAGCCCGTGTGGTTTGCCTTTGTTTATCAGTACATCCAGCAGTTCACGCTCGCGGTTTTTATCGCGGATAGGGCGGTTATCCTGCAGTTTGGTCTGTGCGACAGCCACGGCCAGTTTGCGTCGCTTTGCCAGTAAATCCAGTAATTGCGCATCCAGCTGGCTGATTTGTTCCCGTATAGCTAAAAGATCGTTCATATGTTGTCCTCAGACCCTGTTTCCCGGCGATAAAAAAAGCCTCCGCGGCGGGAGGCTTTTCTGTGCGTCTTCGTTTTCTTTCTCACACGACAAAAAGCCTCATTAACAGAAGCGAAAAAAGAAAAAGAAGAAGCGGATGCGGGGATACATGGTCAGTACGTTGTCCGTTGTGTCATCAGATGATAGTTAATAGACCTGATGCAACCCGTTGTGTCAACCAAAAAAAACGCGCCCGTAGGGCGCGCAGAGACAAAACTCAATTTATTATATTTTTTATTCTGCGGATTCTTCATCAGACACAAGGTTGGCTTCTTTAACACTGTTATCCGCGCGGCGCGCTTCACCTTTGTGCTGTGCTTTATTCAGCTGCCGTTCCAGTTTCGCCAGTAATTCATTGATGGCGGCATACATATCAGCGTGTTTGGCGCTGGCAACTAAATTTCCATTCGGTGTGCTGATGGTGGCATCAACCACAAATCCCTGCGGATCTTTCGCGAGGATAATGTGCGGGTTAATTAAAGGAACCTGCCACTTACTCAGCTTATCGAGACGGTTTTCAACATGCTCCCGGATTGCCGGGGTGATCTCCATTTGCTTACTGGTGATATTCACATTCATAGTGACCTCTCTTTGTTACATCCGTCTTGTTGATGCTCAGAATACGTGGATGGTGACAAGAAAAAATTGATCGCCGTCACTAATATTTTTTAGTTTTTTCAAAAGGTTATATTTTTGTGAGCCGGGTTGAGAATACAGAGGATACCACTTGCGGGAAAGGACTGAATCGTGCATTATCGATAAGTTGGCTGACCGCACATTCTCAGAGACGAGAAGGCTGTCGGCCATTTTTTATGCAGTAACACTGTGATAAGACAATAAAAAAGCCATCCGGAGATGGCCTTTTCAATCAAACAGGTAAAACGGAACTCAGTTGCGCGGGTTAGCGGCAATCAGTTTTGCCACTTTTCCGGCTTCCGCCGTTAATCCCAGTTCATTATAGGCATTTTCCATCAGCGGCAGCGCCTGACGTGTCGCCAGTGTGTCCGGATAATCACGCAGCATTAATTCAACACGATTAATCACCGCGACATATGCCCCGCGTTTCGTGTAGAATTTCGCAACGGCCAGTTCAAAGGCCGCAAGGCGATCTTTGAGGAACACCAGACGTTTTGCGGAGTCTGTCGCATAGATACTGGTCGGATAATAACGCAGTAACTGGCTGAAATCCTGGAATGCCACACGGGCATTCTGCGGGTCGCGGTCCGCACGATCGATACCAAAGAAACTCTGCAGCATGTTATCATCGAGCGCCTGAGCGGTGAGACCGCGCATGTACAGGACGTAATCGATGTTCGGATGTGTCGGGTTCAGACGCATGAAACGGTCGATAGAGGCCAGTGCCATCTGTAAATCACCTGCTTTATAGTAGGCGTAAATCAGATCCAGCTGAACCTGCTGTGAATACGGGCCGAAAGGAAAACGGTTATCGAGGGTCTCAAGCTGCGTGATGGCCCCTTTATAGTTACCGTCCTGTAATTTTTCCTGGCCGACAGTGTACAGCTCTGACGGTGAGGCATCCGGGAGAATTTCCTTGTTTCCGGAACAGCCGGACAACATGAGGCTTAGCGTGGCGGCGGCCACGAGATATTTCATACGTATCATCACGTGTTGATTATCCTCTGAATATTTTTTAGGGAGCACTCCGTACAGCTCCCGCTGGCGATCACGATACAATACCACATAGTTTAAATGAAACGGTGTTGCCGTTCAAAATATAACTTTCTGATACAGAGACAAACATGGCTCAAGAAATACAACTTACCGCAACTATTAATGAATCACAGCTCGGTCAGCGTTTAGATCAGGCTTTGGCGGAATTGTTCCCTGATTATTCACGATCACGTATAAAAGAGTGGATCTTAGCTGACAGGGTTCAGGTTAACGGCCGTCTTGTCAACAAACCAAAAGAAAAAATGCTGGGCGGGGAACAGATCAGTATTGATGCACTGATTGACGAAGACATGCGGTTTGAACCGCAAAACCTGCCGCTCAATATCGTTTATGAAGATGATGATATCCTGGTGATTAATAAGCCGCGTGATTTTGTGGTGCATCCGGGGGCGGGTAATCCGGACGGCACTGTCCTGAACGCATTGCTGTATCATTATCCTGATATCGCTGATGTGCCGCGCGCAGGTATCGTTCACCGCCTGGATAAAGACACCACCGGTCTGATGGTGGTGGCGAAAACCGTTCCGGCTCAGACCCGGCTGGTGGAATCACTGCAACTGCGCGAAATCACCCGTGAATATGAAGCGGTGGCCAATGGTCGCATGACTGCGGGCGGCAAAGTGGAAGAGCCGATTTCCCGTCACCCGACCAAACGTACTCATATGGCCGTTAACCCGATGGGTAAACCGGCGGTGACGCATTACCGTGTGATGGAGCATTTCCGTGCTCACACCCGTCTGCGCCTGCGTCTGGAAACCGGCCGTACTCACCAGATCCGTGTGCATATGGCACATATCAATCATCCGCTGGTGGGTGACCAGCTCTATGGTGGTCGTCCGCGTCCGCTGAAAGGGGCAAGTGATGAATTCCGTGATGCACTGCGGGAATTTGACCGTCAGGCACTGCACGCCACCATGCTGCGTCTTTATCATCCGATCTCCGGCATTCAGATGGAGTGGCACGCGCCGATTCCGGATGATATGGTGAAACTGATTGAGGTTCTCAAAGCTGATGCACAAGCGCATCAGGATGATATGGACTGGTAAGGAGTCACCATGACCGCACTGATTACCCCGCAATGGCCGTTGCCCGCAGGCGTGAAAGCCTGCAGTTCATTACGTACAGGCGGTGTCAGTCAGCCGCCGTTTGACAGTCTCAATCTGGGGCTGCATACCGGTGATTCCCCGGAGGATGTCGCCCGTAACCGGGCGATTCTGGCTGAGGCGGCAGGGTTTCCGGACACACCGCTGTGGCTGAATCAGGTACACGGAACGGATGTTGCCATTCTGGATGACAACACACCGCGCGGCCCGCAGGCCGATGCGGTGTATACCCGCACCCCGGGGAAAGTTTGTGCGATCATGACGGCGGATTGCCTGCCGGTACTGTTCTGTTCCCGTGACGGGCGTGAAGTGGCGGGGGCACATGCAGGCTGGCGCAGTTTATGCGGTGGCGTGCTGGAAAATACCGTGTCGTGCTTTACAGCTGCGCCGTCAGATATTATCGCCTGGCTGGGGCCGGCTATCGGCCCGCAGAAATTTGAGGTCGGTGCGGAAGTGCGGGAGGCGTTTATGGCGCACGCCGCAGAAGCGGCTTCGGCATTTATTCCGTATGGTGATAAATATCTGGCGGATATTTATCAGCTGGCCCGTCAGCGTCTGGCTGCTGCCGGTGTGACCTCGGTTTCCGGCGGCACCGAATGCACGGTGACTGACGTTGCCCGCTTCTTCTCTTACCGCCGTGATGCCCGGACCGGGCGCATGGCGTCATTTATCTGGATCACTCCTCAGCAAAAGCTATAACCTTCAGGATTACGCATAATATTTAATATTTTTTCAAAATCCGGCTTGAATATTTGACAAAAGTCCTCATTTAGTACTTAGCTAAAATTCAAAGCCATTTTTTGGAGGTGTTATGCGTTTGGATCGTTTCACGAATAAATTCCAGCAAGCGCTCGCCGACGCCCAGTCTCTTGCAGTCGGGCACAGCAATCAATTTATTGAACCCGTGCATTTACTGTCTGCATTTCTGCATCAGGAAGGCGGGTCTGTGCGTCCGTTACTGGCATCCGCCGGGGCGGATATCGCGCAGCTTAATCAGAAGATTGATGACACCATCAGTCGTTTACCGCAGGTGGAAGGTTCCGCCGGGGATGTGCAACCCTCACAGGATCTAATCCGTCACCTGAATATATGTGACCAGATTGCACAAAAACAAAATGATGCTTATATCGCATCCGAAATTTTTGTTCTGGCTGTATTAGAGAGCAACAGCTCATTAGCCGATGTATTAAAAGCAGCCGGAATTAATAAACAAACACTTAAGAAGGCTATAGACACTATGCGTGGTGGTGAAAATGTGAATGACCAGGGCGCGGAAGATCAACGCCAGGCCCTGAAGAAATATACGATTGATTTAACTGAGCGCGCCGAATCCGGCAAACTTGACCCGGTTATCGGCCGTGATGAAGAGATCCGCCGGACTATCCAGGTCTTACAGCGCAGAACCAAAAATAACCCGGTACTGATCGGGGAACCCGGGGTGGGTAAAACCGCCATCGTGGAAGGACTGGCGCAGCGTATCGTCAACGGCGAAGTGCCGGAAGGGCTGAAAAACAAACGCGTGCTGTCCCTGGATCTGGGGGCATTACTGGCGGGTGCCAAATACCGCGGTGATTTCGAAGAGCGTCTGAAAGCCGTTCTGAATGAATTATCCAAAGAAGAAGGCAGTGTCATCCTCTTTATTGATGAGCTGCATACCATGGTCGGCGCAGGTAAAGCGGATGGTGCGATGGACGCCGGGAACATGCTGAAACCGGCACTGGCCCGGGGTGAACTGCACTGTGTGGGCGCCACCACGCTGGATGAGTACCGCCAGTATATAGAGAAAGACGCGGCATTAGAGCGCCGTTTCCAGAAAGTCTATGTGGCTGAGCCGACAGTGGAAGACACCATTGCGATTCTGCGTGGTCTGAAAGAGCGTTATGAGCTGCACCACCATGTGCAGATAACCGACCCGGCGATTGTCGCGGCGGCAACATTATCACACCGCTATATTACGGATCGTATGTTACCGGATAAAGCGATTGACCTGATTGATGAAGCGGGTGCAAGTCTGCGTATGCAGATGGATTCCAAACCGGAATCTCTCGACAGACTGGATCGCCGTATCATTCAGTTAAAACTGGAACAGCAGGCACTGAAAAAAGAGTCTGATGATGCCAGTAAAAAACGGCTCGATATGCTGGAGCAGGAATTAACCGAGAAAGAGCGCGAGTATGCGTCGCTGGAAGAAGAGTGGAAAGCGGAGAAAGCAACGCTGTCCGGCACCCAGCATATTAAAGCAGAACTGGAACAGGCGAAAACCGCACTGGAACAGGCACGCCGTACCGGTGATCTGACCAAAATGTCAGAATTGCAGTACGGTAAAATTCCGGAGCTGGAAAAACAGCTGGCGGCAGCGAATGCGGCAGAAGATAAAGATATGAAGCTGCTGCGTAATAAAGTGACTGATGTGGAAATCGCTGAAATCCTGGCGCGCTGGACCGGTATTCCGGTATCCCGCATGCTGGAAGGTGAGCGTGAAAAACTGCTGCGTATGGAGCAGGTGATGCACAGTCGTGTGATCGGCCAGGATGAAGCGGTCGATGCGGTGGCGAATGCTATCCGCCGCAGCCGTGCCGGGTTATCTGATCCGAATCGTCCGATTGGTTCGTTCCTGTTCCTGGGGCCGACCGGGGTGGGTAAAACCGAGCTGTGTAAAGCGCTGGCTGATTTCCTGTTCGACAGCGATGACGCGATGGTGCGTATCGATATGTCCGAGTTTATGGAAAAACATTCCGTGGCACGGCTTATCGGGGCACCTCCGGGATATGTCGGGTATGAAGAGGGCGGTTATCTGACCGAAGCGGTCCGCCGTCGTCCTTATTCTGTCATTCTGCTGGATGAAGTGGAAAAAGCGCATCCGGATGTTTTCAACATCTTATTACAGGTGCTGGATGACGGACGGCTGACTGACGGGCAGGGGCGCACCGTGGATTTCCGCAACACGGTCGTGATTATGACCTCTAACCTGGGGTCTGACCGGATTCAGGAGCACTTTGGTGAACTGAACTACGATGCAATGAAAGGCGCGGTCATGGAAGTGGTTTCTCATCACTTCAGACCGGAATTCATCAACCGTATTGATGAAGTGGTGGTATTCCATCCGCTGGCGAAAGAGCAGATCCACGCAATTGCGAAAATTCAGCTCAAACGTCTGTACAAACGTCTGGAAGAGCACGGCTATCAGGTCACGATTACTGACAGTGCGCTGGATAAACTGGCGGAAGCCGGATTCGACCCGGTATTCGGGGCGCGTCCGCTGAAACGGGCTATTCAGCAGGAGATCGAAAACCCGATGGCGCAGGCAATGCTGTCCGGCAAACTGATTCCGGGCAAAATGATCACCCTGGATTTAACCGATGGTGTGATCACCGCGAAACAGTAATAACAGAAGAAAGCAAAACAGAGGGGCGCGAAAGCGCCCCTTTTTTGTGCATTATGCACAGGAAATCAGCGATATCTTGTGTGTTTGCCTTATTTTTGA
>NZ_JAODZS010000027.1:0-66052 GCF_029835375.1 Morganella sp. GD04133
TGATGACCGTGTACAGGAAGACGGCAGCCTGATTATTGAAACCTGTCACCGTCAGCATGCGCATTTGCCGGAACGTTTCCAGAACTGGCGGCTGAAAGAAATCACCCCGGAAGGTGAGCGCATCTTTTATCAGGACGGTGAACCGTGTGACCTGCCGGAATCCACCCGCCTTGATGTGCGTGTTGAAATGCCGCAGGGCTCTGTGTGGAATGTGAAGCAGCGTGAACTGGCTGAACAGATGGAGCGGGAACGGGCAGAGCGTGAAGCGCAGGAAGCAGCAGAGCAGGCCGGAGACACAGAGGAATAAAACAAAGCCGCGCTGATGGATATCATGCGCGGGTATTCCTGATTTATTATGCTGAATAACATATTCGATTTGACGAATGTGTTATACCGGAGTAGATTAAGCCTCAATAATCATACAGGAGCAGATATGGAATCCTTACAGCTATTTAAAATATTAAGTGATCAGACACGACTGGATATCATATTACTGCTTAAAGCATCAGGTGAATTGTGTGTCTGTGATATTTATACGGCACTAAATTTGTCACAACCAAAAACATCAAGACACCTCGCAATGCTCAGAGAGTCTGGACTACTTCTGGATTCTAAACACGGGAAATGGGTTCATTACAGGTTGTCTCCGGCATTGTTACCATGGATTAAAAATATCATCGAGGTGACATATTCCACCGAGAAAAACAGAGTTTCACAGTTACTCGCTGCCATAAACAACAAAAATACAGCAGGTAACTGTCCGGCATAAAATTTTTTAAATTAACATATTCGATTAATCATATGTGAGGTGTGAATATGAAGAAGCTGGAAGTGTTTGATCCTGCCTTATGTTGCAGTACCGGCGTCTGCGGAACAGATGTCGATCAGGCGTTAGTGGATTTTGCCACTGATTTTGATTGGCTGAAAAAACAGGGTGCAAATGTCCGCCGTTTTAATCTGGGACAAGAGCCGATGGAATTTGTAAATAACGCAAAAGCTAAAGTATTTATCGAAACTGCCGGTGCAGATGCATTGCCATTACTGCTTCTTGATGGTGAGGTTGTTCTGACAGGACGTTACCCGAAACGGCATGAATTAGCCCGCTGGTTTGGTATTAGCATTTCTGATGAAAAATCAGCCCCGTCAGCCGCTTGCTGCGGAAACAATAAGACATGCTGTTGAGGAGATAAAAATGAAATTTCTGGATAACGCACCTGATTACTTATTTTTTACTGGTAAGGGCGGTGTAGGTAAAACATCAATTTCATGCGCAACTGCGATTAAACTGGCGGAAAACGGGAAAAAAGTTCTGTTAGTCAGCACAGATCCGGCGTCCAATGTCGGACAGGTATTTTCACAAACTATTGGTAATACGATTACACTGATTTCTGCCGTACCTAATCTGTCCGCCATCGAGATAGACCCGCAGGCCGCTGCGGAAGAATACCGGAAAAAAATCATAGATCCGATAAAAGACAGTTTACCGGCAGCCGTAATTCAGAGTATCACCGAGCAACTTTCCGGTGCCTGTACAACCGAAATTGCTGCATTTGATGAATTTACCGGCTTACTGACAGATGCAAAAATCACAAACCAGTTTGACCACATTATTTTTGATACGGCACCGACCGGTCATACTATCCGGTTATTACAGTTACCGGGTGCCTGGAGTGATTTCATCAGTGATAATCCGGACGGTGCTTCCTGTCTCGGCCCGATGTCCGGACTTGAAAAGCAACGTGAACAATACAGCATGGCAGTTGACGCACTGAGCAATAAACAATTAACCCGCTTAATGCTGGTTTCCCGCCCTCAGTCAGCCGCATTGCGTGAAGTTGCCCGTACTTATGACGAGCTTTCAGCATTAGGTGTAAAAAATCAGCAGCTGATAATTAATGGTGTGTTCCCTGAATCAGCGGTAACAGCCGGAGACAAATTATCGCAGGCACTCCGTAACCGTGAACAGACTGCAATACAGAATATGCCGGATATACTCCGCAGTCTGCCGGCAGACACGCTGATGTTACGTGTCCGTAATATGGTCGGGATTGATGCACTGAAAGAATTATTATCTGACAAAGAACAAACATTGCCGGCTATTCACAATACTAAGCCCGACATGTCGTTGCTGCCGTTATCGTCTCTTGTTGACGAGATTGCAGTCCAGAAGCACGGACTGGTAATGCTGATGGGTAAAGGCGGTGTCGGGAAAACCACAATTGCTGCATCAATTGCAGTAAAACTCGCAGAACAGGGCGCTGATGTTCACCTGACTACCTCAGATCCGGCTGCACACCTGGAAAATACATTAAACGGGAGTCTGCCTAATCTGCAGGTCAGCAGGATTGATCCTGTTGCAGAAACCGAACGCTACCGCAACTATGTACTTGAGACAAAAGGAAAATCTCTGGATACGGAAGGCCGGGCATTGCTTGAGGAAGATTTGCGTTCTCCATGTACAGAGGAAATTGCTGTATTCCAGGCATTCTCACGCATCATCCGTGAAGCCGGGAATCGTTTTGTTATTATGGATACAGCACCAACCGGGCATACTCTGCTTCTGCTCGATGCTACCGGTGCCTATCACAAAGAAATCGCAAAAAAAATGGGCGAAAAAGGCCATTTCCTGACACCTATGATGCAACTGCAGGATCCGGAAAGAACCAAGGTCATCATTACGACCCTGGCAGAAACAACCCCGGTACTTGAAGCCGAAAACTTACAGAGTGATCTTATGAGAGCTGGTATTCATCCGTGGGCCTGGGTCATTAATAACAGCCTTTCTGTCACTGAAACAACATCTCCGTTATTACTTTCCAGAGCAGAGCATGAAATTCCGCAGATCAAAAAAGTGACATCATCGCTGGCAAAACGAACAGCAATCGTACCGCTGCTTGAAAACGAGCCTGTTGGTATCGTGGCACTGAGCCGGTTGGCTGACTGAGTTTTATCATTAGCAGAAGGTGCTTCCTGCACCTTCTGAAAGAGGTTGCTATGCTTGTTGCTGCATTAATATTTGTTCTGACCATTACCTTTGTTATCTGGCAGCCCAAAGGGCTGAGTATAGGCTGGAGCGCGACCCTGGGTGCGTTAGCTGCACTCTTATCCGGAGTAATTACTGTTCAGGATATCCCTGTTGTCTGGGATATCGTCTGGAATGCGACAGGGACTTTTGTCGCCGTTATTATCATCAGCCTTATTCTGGATGAGAGTGGTTTTTTTGAATGGGCTGCACTCCACGTAGCAAAATGGGGGGGCGGAAAAGGGAAACTATTATTCAGTTATATTATCTTGCTGGGCGCGAGTGTGGCCGCCTTATTTGCCAATGATGGTGCAGCACTCATATTAACACCTATCGTTATTGCAATGTTACTGGCACTGGGATTCAGTAAAGGGACAACATTGGCGTTTGTTATGGCTGCAGGATTCATCGCCGATACAGCCAGTTTGCCGCTGATAGTCTCAAACCTGGTAAATATTGTCTCTGCTGATTTCTTTAATATCGGATTTACAGAATATGCTTCTGTCATGGTGCCGATAGATATTGTTGCTATTATTGCAACACTTTTTATGCTGCACTGGTTTTTCCGCAGGGATATTCCAAAGTACTACGATACGTCAAAGCTGGTTATTCCGGCATCGGCTATCAAAGATCTGAAAACATTTAAGGCGGGATGGTTTGTCCTGATTTTACTGCTCATTGGTTTCTTTGTTCTCGAACCGCTGGGTATTCCGGTCAGTGCTATTGCGGCAGTGGGTGCATCTGTTTTATGGCTTGTTGCGTCACATGGCAAAATAATTAATACACGGAAAGTGTTACGTGGTGCTCCGTGGCAGATTGTTATTTTCTCACTGGGTATGTATCTTGTCGTCTATGGTCTGAGAAATGCCGGGCTCACAAATTACCTGTCAGAAATACTTAATTACCTCGCTGACAAGGGAATATGGGCAGCAACACTGGGAACAGGCTATATCATTGCTTTTTTATCTTCTGTTATGAATAACATGCCAACCGTCCTTGTCGGGGCATTATCGATTGATGGTAGCAATGCAACCGGTCTTATTCAGGAAACCATGGTCTATGCCAATGTTATCGGTGCAGATTTAGGTCCGAAAATTACGCCTATCGGAAGCCTTGCAACATTATTATGGCTTCATGTCTTATCTCAGAAAAATATGACTATCACATGGTGGTATTACTTTAAAACAGGCATTATTATGACTGTTCCGGTCTTAACCATTACTCTAATCACTTTAGTCATAAGGCTTTCGTATCTCAATTAATGGTGACTACATGAGCAATATAACGATTTATCATAATCCGGATTGCGGAACATCCCGGAATACACTTGCTATGATCCGAAGTAGCGGTATTGAACCTAATATTATCCATTATTTGGATATACCACCAGACAGAGATGTTTTGATAAAACTCATTGCAAAAATGAAGATTACAGTAAGAGATCTGCTGCGTAAAAATGTTGAACCTTACAAAAAACTGGAACTTGATAGTGGTCGATTCACAGATACACAGCTTATCTATTTCATGCTGAAGTATCCTCTTCTGATTAACAGACCAATAGTTGTCACTCCATTGGGTGTAAAGCTCTGTCGTCCATCTGAATTAGTGTTGGATATTTTACCGAGTAAATTACAGAGTGAATTTGTGAAAGAGGATGGAGAAGTGATTACTATCAGTACAGTAAAAAAGTAAGGTAACTTAATTATCTGATACTTTATAAATTTAGTAATTATACAACTCTGTATATTTGCCGGAAAGGTGTTGGCAGCGGGTATAAGATGAAGAGCGAAATACTATCACCGGCATACACAACAAATTTTAGTCAGTTACCGGTGGTGAAAAGTTAATGTGGCACCAGTGAGATAAAGAGTTGTTGCAAATATGCAGTTTGTTTAAAAGATGGGTGTATAGCTGTTTGTAGGAGTGGTGGGACATATTTGGGACACAAATGGTTTTAGATGTGCTTTATACCTTTTCAATCTTTTTAATTGTTGGGACGTGAAAGCGTGATTTAATGCGGTATCTAATTGATTAAAAAACAAAACTACTGACTTGTAATCAGTAGGTCACCAGTTCGACTCCGGTAGCCGGCACCATATAAAGACCCGTTAACTCTCAACCAGTTAGCGGGTTTTTTTTGTATATGATGCATAACCAGACTGCCTTTATTAGTGCGCATGCCCTATTAGTGCCATGAATCCCCATGGCATCATGACTCATCTCAGCGTTACCCTTGTCCATTTCTTCTTTTGCCTGATGATCACAGTACAAGATGTACTTTCAGCACCCTACTTTTTACAAAAATGCCCCGTAATGGGGCTATTCATTGATAGCGATATAGCCGGGATATGCGAGTGTATCATTTTCACACGCAGGAGAGTTTAATTATGCCGGTATCAGCATCGCAGCACAGAGTGTCAACCGGGACTTACCAGAATAAGTTTCACAATACTTTCAGACTAAACTCCGCAACACAAACTCAGGGCATCAATCCGGACTGCCCCGGTATTCCGGATGAAATATACCGCTTAGGACGCAGTATTGACAGCGTCGTCAATTCTCGCGGAGAACTGAGCGCACCATCGAACCCGGCCACATCTGCGCGACAAGGCGCAGTTGCACCGCTGTTAATGCTGTTAAGCCAGGTCAGATTTGATGATATTTTACCCGCAGCAACCACCAATATATCGGTATTTACCTCAGAGAGACGTGTATTTCCGTCAGTTTCCCGGGATAGCGCGTATCCGGATAACCGTGATACCGGATTCACTGCTGTGCTAAATCCGGTTATGAATGCACTGCATGAAACAGGCCGGTTTATCGCCCGTCATGATCCACTGCAATTTCCGCCGGCGAATGCATCACCCGTACCACAGGCCGGAACAGAATCGGCAATAACGCCGGCTATCACACGGAATTTGAAAAGCGACAGTTATATCATTACAGGTGAGCAGAAGAAGAATGAACTGATTTCCGGCGTGGTGCAGTATCTGGTATCTGACGGGCAGCTGACTGCAGATGAAGGTAGTAACGTTGAACTGTGGCTGCGGGCGGAAGCTGCCGGCATGCCAATGGTTGCTGCCCGTCTGGATAATAACGGTTCGGGCACAAACCGAACGAAGCGGGCACTGATGCCGGAGTTGGATCCCCGAACCGGAGAACATATAAAAGAACACTGCGCTTTTGAAGAAGAGGTGCTGGATGCGCAGGGTGAAAATCAGGGCAAATTGCTTTTATTCGAGGCCCAGAGAGCCGAAAATCCATTCCGTATGATTTATGATAATCGTCCGGATAGCCGGCCTTCTCCGGAGGAACGGGGAGCGGCTGATGGCCTCAATATAGCGACTGACATTCTTACGCTGGGGATTAAGCCTTTAATCGGGAATCTTATCGCGCATGCCAAACGACGGGCATATTATCAAAATCAGGGGGATAAGATATGTGCTGAACGATTCAGAAGGCTGTTTATAGCGGAGGTGTTAACCTCACTTGATGATGGTAGTTTGTCGTATCAATCTGCATCACGTGCAGCCTCCCGGCGTATAAGGCCCATGGAACTCCTTCATATCTCACCGGCACAGGACAGAGCCGCTTTTTACACCAGAAATCCGCATACCGGCATCAAAAATGAAATTCTGCTGAAGCTGAAAGGCGCGGTAAATGATAATGGACGGGAGGTTTATCTCAAACCGACTGAAAAATCGAATGAATTTTTTACGTATTATCCAGATGCGGTAAAACCGGAACGGCTGGAAAGAAGAGTTATTGTTGATGAGAGTAACCTTTCATGGCGTTATGCCGACAGTTTTGACTCATCAAAACTCAATGTTGAAATCAGTGAGGGAAAACGGCAAATAAGGCTGCATGGTACTAATTTTGATCTTCATCAGAATGGTGCCGGTAAATATGAAATTGTTGTGAATAAAGTCTCAGGGATAAAAGAATTTATCCCGGTTTATATGGAGCCCTTATCACGAACATGGCATCTCAGTACGCATAATGAACATGCTGTCTTCAGTAATCAGCAGATTGATATTATAAAGGAAATAAAAGTAAGTAAAAAAGAGGGATTCTATTATACACCAATGGGAAATAATAATCCGGACTACTATGGAAGTGGTAATATATATTCACAGGAAAAGATAGGTGAATCAGGTCATTATTCCTGGAGACAATATGTTGAAATGAACGGTGAACTGGTTCCGGTTAAAACAGTCGTAACACCAAAACATGGCATCCATTATGAAGTTTATGACCCGGCGTTCTCGAAAAAAAAAGGTTATCCGATTGAATGGGATGGTAATCGCTGGTTATTTGAGCGGGAAACGTCTGTCCATGTATCTAAAGATTTGGAAGTATTGATTGACCCGGCAATGATTGCTGAAAAAATGGATACAAGAAAGCTCTCAGCACCTGACCACCAGGGACTAAGGTATGATGCTGATGATAATCGGTATATAAAAATTAAAAATGAATATATGAAATTAGAACAAAAAGAAGATCGGTTATTTATCAAGGTAGATAATGACAATGAAATACATGTTAATTATGCAGAAGGTAAGTTTATACCTGCAGAAATAAACAAATATAATGGGATTGTATTATTAAGCGCTGATGAAATGCTTAAGGACTCTAAAATAAATTCCCTGACGGGACTGGATGCCCGCGGAGTCGTTAATCTAAACGATGCCTGGTCTCTCAAAAGGGTAAACATCAAAAATAAAAATTTTAATAGTGATAGCGCTATAGGTTCTGGTATTGATGTGAAATTTACAATGGAGTATAACAAATTAAAAAACAACAGATATATAGAAATGCCTCCATTGCAATGGAAAGAAAAAATTGATTTCAGAGAAAGTGATTCTAAATGGCATTTCCAGACCGACATGTACGAACACAATCCAAAAAGTAAGACCTTTTTCCCCTGGGTAAACAGATATACAGAAGCATATCATTTTGCCAAGGCTAAAGATAAAACATTATTTAATGGTAATGTGAAAATTTACAAAAAAAATATGGAGCCAGTTGGTGTGAATGATATAAAGAGTGCGGACACTCCAATTGAAAAAGTCAAAAATATACAAGATTTTCTGTCAAGGAATGGGGGGATTATAGAAATCACCATCACTGACCTCCCACAAATCGTAAAAAGAGATGATGTGAAAAATAAGGAGAGAAAGGTTACCTTTGATATAGGGTTTAATAATAAAGTTGAAGCTCACTTTAACCAGGGAATACGTTTAGACACTAATGGTGAAGCAAATGTATTTGTTACAACCAGTGACAATATTGCATTAGCCAGAGGTGATGCTAACGTTCAACCACCTGAAATAGTGAAAAAAGTCCGGGAGAGGCATTTTTCACCTGGTGAGGTTTATTGATTTTAGCCGGAAGTACCTGTTTTTTGTCTTTGCATGAGAGCGCAGAGGATTATTGCTCAGGATACTATCCTGAGCAATATATCATTATTAAAGTTCGTTTCTGATTATGGTATGTGTGTCTGAAACAAATTTATCGACAGAATGATAGGTCTTGATATATTCCACTGCCTCAACCGATAATTTTTTCCGGTTTTCTTCACCGGTGATCAGTTTATCAATAGCATCAACAAATAAATCAACTTTATCAAATCCATCACCAAGCACTTCACCGACATCAATACCAAATTTAGAGGTTAATTCGTCAGGATTACGGTTGCTGACCAGTAACGTTCCGAATGATAACGCTTCGAGGAAGGAAACCGGCAATGCCTCATGAATCGAGGTATTTACGAGAATTTTTGCCTCACGAAGGTATTTATTTTTCTCTTCACCTTCGACATGACCTGTAAAGTGAAGATTTGGAATATTTTCATATTTCTTCATGATCTCATGATTTTTATCATCATCACGGAATATTTTACCTAAAACAAAAAAGTTGTACTGTGGCATTTTTTTTGCTATTTCACAGAACATCCATCCGCGTTTCACTGATGCAATACGGCCTAAGAAAACGATATTATCCTTTTTATGAAAAGTCGTGACATCGAAATTATAATCAATATCAATAGGGTTTGGTAAAAAAGTAATATCAACATCCGGATCCAGATTGTAGAGGTCAATGGCTTTTTGATTCAGACATCTTGCTTGTGTAACAAATTTAACCCGATCTTGTTTATACCAGTCATGAACAAGATCATAAATACGCTGATTGTAATATGACGTTTCAGAAATAAGCTTAACGGTAAAAATTTCATCCCATTCATACATCGGGCGGGGATCCTGTACCCACAAAATCAGTTTTTTATTCGGATCAGGCTCATTTTTTATCACATGTTCGTATGTCAGCTCCACACTGAAATACAGGTCATAATTTTTTTTCTTTAACCATTGTTTTGCAAACCAATTTCTTCGTGGTAATTTATACAAATTAACCCCGTCCGCAGTATATTTTTCTGCAAAAAAATGGCTTTTACCTTTACCCAGTAAAATGTCAAACTCAAATTCTTCATTCGGAAGGTATTTCGCCATATAGTATCTGGCCAGGTACCCATAACCACCAAACCGGGTATTCAATGCCCCGAAAAATTCGTCAACAATCAATCCAACCTTTATTTTTTTCCCAGTCATGGTGGTGACCTCCGCCATTTAACACTTTTCTGAAAGACAGTCTGAAACTACGTTGTTTTGTGTAAAACTATCGTAACATCATACCATTCTTGTGCTATGTACTTAGATACAAAGCATAATTTGTTACATTATATTGCCAAAACAGGGAGAAATACATTGAAATAAGTAGTGTCAGAACCCTCTCTGTTGTCAGACAACTAAGAGTTGACACTAAGAAATGTAATATATTGATATCATTGATTTTTGTTAACACCAATCTGACCTGAGGCCGGGGAGGGCATTCACCCCGGAACCGAATTGCGGTAAAGGCAGGCTGACCGATGGTATTATTCCGGATACAGACAGCGTCATTTTTACCTTTTTTAATCATCAGATGCGTAACCGGTGAATTTCGCTGCAGGTGAAAATATGATGCCAGAGAAACAGGGTGTAATATTTCTCTCAGGCCGAAGGTGCGGGGGCAATCGTGCGGGTAAAACGCTATAATCGGTGTCCGGTATATTGCAGATAAGGGTAATCTTTTTTATGACTGACAACGACGATATGCGGGAATATTCAGAATTTGATTCTGAAGCTATTGCGCAATGTAATCAAATCAGGGATATGCTGATGGCCGCACTGGAAAGGCGAAATAAAGAGATGCAGCGTCTGCGGATAAAAACACAGCAAATTCAGCGGGAGTTTCCCGGCGATCTGAAAAAACTCCAGGCGCATATGCGGGAAATGAAAGATTCCAATAATGAAGTGATGGCGCTGGTCAGAGAATATAATGTCTGGGCGGAACGGGCCGGGCAGGATAAGCTGGTGCTGGAATAATGCCGGTAATTTTCTGATATGACGGTGCAGAGCCCGGCAGGTGTTTTACCCGGCTATTTTACCCCGCTGCCGGGGGCTGACAGGGTGCTGGCTATTATATTTCTGCAGCGCATGACGGTGTATTTTTCTGTCTTCTTTCTGTTTTTTCTTCTTATTTTTTTTCCGGCACTGAAACCCGTTGCTGCTGAGGCAAGGTGCTGTAGCTTCTCCGGAAAATATTATCTTTTATCCGGCATTACACTGCGGAATTTTTACCGGGAAATGTATTCCGGTAATACGGCGGAACGGAAAGCATTACTAAAGCACACATCTGATGAGCTGATACTACAATATGCCGTAAACCGGCTGGCATTGTTTGACTGTGCTCTGGATAAAGATCCTTCCGGGCTGCGTTATTTCAGTTTTATTTATCCGGCAGAGCCGGATACCGGAACCCGAATTAATCTTTCTCCCGTAAAAAAAACGGCGCCGGATTTATCTCCGGCAGAAACTGACGCATTATATCTCAGCATCTTTCTCCGGTTGCGCTATACCTATGGTCGTTTGCTCGATGCAGAAGAAGCGGAAACGCTGGAAAAAGACGCCATTCTGGCCTGTGAAATAAAAACAGCGCTGTACCAGAGTATATTACAGCTCAGTCCGCAGGATGCTGCCGGGGTATTACGCTATATCTGGGGTAACAACGGGATTTTCTGAGTCATTGCGGAGGAAAGAATGCGCAACACGATTACCGCAGTATGCACGGCTTTGCTGTTTACTGTGATAATACCTGCCGGTTACAGTGCGGAATCCCTGAATCAGGCTGCTCAGCAGCTTGACAGGCTGGTATTGTATGATCCGTCCTATGAAAAAATTGCCTATCCCGGCGGCGATGTTTCCCCCCTGAAAGGGGTCTGTTCGGATGTGGTGATCCGCAGTTACCGGAAAATGGGTATCGATTTGCAAAAAGAGGTTCACGAAGATATCAAAACAGCGTTTTCCCGCTATCCGGGTCGTAAATTATGGGGACAAACACGGCCGGATACCAATATTGATCACCGCCGGGTGCCCAACCTGATGGTTTTTTTCAGCCGGAAAGGGGAAACCAAACCGGTCACACGCAATGCAACGGATTATGTGCCCGGTGATATTGTGACCTGGCAGCTGGATAACGGCCGTCCGCACATTGGCATTGTGACTGATAAAACAGCAGAACGCAGCGGAAACCCGCTGATCATGCACAATATCGGCGGCGGACAGGTCAGTGAGGATGTGTTGTTCAGCTGGAAAATCACCGGGCATTACCGGTATAAAGCAGGGAAGGAATGAAAAAGCCGGCGGTATGCCGGCTCCGGAAACTATTTTTTACCCACCTGGTGGCCGATGAGTCCGCCGATTGCCGCGCCGCCGACGGTTCCCAGCGCACTGCCGTCAGTCAGGACAGCACCACCGACAGCACCGACACCCGCGCCGATAGCCGTATTCCGGTCACGCTTTGACATATTGGCGCAGCCGGCCACAGCAAGCAGCAGAACGGCAGACAACGTCACTGTGCTGACTCTCTTAATATTCATCTTCATCTTATAAACTCCTGAACAATAGGCGTGTTACAACATAGTCCTGTTCGGGATCCGCCTGTATCAGAATAATCGGGAAATACGTAACAATCCCGGTATACCATCTCAGATTTTTATACTGTCAGTGTTTTAAAAGAAAGATGGCAATATAAAATTCCGTAAGTGGAATTTATCGCATTACTGAGATGTTCAATCCGCTCATTATGCGCCGTGATTTCGACTTCATCCGCAATAGCGGCATCCGCGACAGAAACAGCAGCGAAAGGATGTGTCGGCAGCAATGCGATTTGTGCACTATCTTTCAGCAGATACCAGGGGGATGGGGCACCGGCAGGCAGTATTTCATACTTGCGCAACCGCCAGCCGCCCAGCATCTGCTTATCAGTCAGTTCTTTTAGCAGCGGCAGCAGCGCTTCTTCCGCATCGCACTGAATGTGCGCTGTAATGATATGTTCTGCATATGATGACATTGGTTACCTCCGTAAATCAGAAGATACTCTTTTTCATAGTAACCGGTTCATGTGTAAAAAACAGAAAATAAATAACAGTCAATTCCTAATTTTGTTATTTTAAGACGATTATCAGAATAATGTACGGGTGAATAAGATAAACTACGATTGGAATATAATCAGGGGAGTTACCATTATGGGAAACTACGTATACATATCAGGGGTGGTTATTTCGGCGGCTCTGATTATTTATATTTTAATCAGTAAACGGGTGCCGTCAAAACGAAAGGTCGTCTACGGATTTGTATTGTTTACTTTTATTCTCGGATTTAATGATACCCGGCAACAAACTGTTACTGCACAGAAGACCGCAGAGCAGAATAGCCATAACAGTATGACGCTGGCAGAGAATGATCACCAGCCTGCGGTATCAGTCATTACCGGAATGTAATAATTAATTGCCCGGACCGCCAGTTTCGGGTTTTCCGGGCTTAATTCTGTGATGTTGTCCTGAAGTACGTATTCTTCCGTATCCGGATGCCCGGGATGGCGGATAATATTCAGTTCCGGCAGAATATTATTATAGATATCGTAAGTAATATCCTGAAAATCAATACCTGAAAAATCACCGGCAAAAATAATTTTTAAGTAATGGGCATGGCCGGGCGTATAAATAAGATCCTGCGGTGTGGTATTTTTCAGGCAATGTGTTTCGGCCAGGGTGGCATAATACATTGAGAACGTATCCCCTGCCGATTTACTGACACCGTGTATGGCATAAACCGTATCCGGTAATGCAGCAAGCCGCTGTACAAAAGGCTGCCAGTAATATTTGCGCAACTGCGGCAGGCGCATATTCCAGGTATCGGATGCTGCCTGGTAAATATGTGCGGTTCCGGTCAGTACTTTTTCCGGCAGTGTTGTCATTTCAACTGATGAGTGCAGTTTTCCGGCATAGCGTTTCGGCAGAACGAATCCGCCCGGCTGCCAGCCGTTTTTTTTACGGTAGCCTGACGGGGTAATACCAAAATGCTGTTTAAAGGCACGGCAGAATGTTTGCTGTGAATCAAAACGGTATTTCATGGACAAATGCATCAGGTTGAGCGGCAGCAGGCGCAGGGCAATGGCCGCGCAGGACAGGCGCCGGGCACGGACATAACTTGCCAGGGTATAACCGGTCTGCTGTTTGAAAATACGCTGAAAATGCCATTTGGAATACCCGGCTTTCCCGGCAACGGCCTCTAATGAAAGATCAGACTCAAGATTGTTTTCTATCCAGTTTAAAATTTCATCAACAACACATTCGTTAAACATAGCTTTTCCGTGTATTTCTCAGACGAAAGTATTATATCGGCACAAATACTGAAAAACAGCGGATTTACAATAACGAATTATACGCTTCTGAACTGTGCTTTTACCATCAGGGATTATATGACACACCGGGTAAACATATTACCTGATCCCATGAAGATTTAGCATCATTGACTCTTATAGGTCCATGATAAACTGACACAATATCGTCTCCCTTTTTATCGGTAATACGGTAAAAACATTTTTCTGACGAAATGTTTCCCTCCACGGTAAAGTGGTTTTTATATCCTGGTGCCGCCAATCTTTTGAGCTGAAAAATAGGTCTTCAAGGGCATCTCTGGATATTTTCGGGTCAGGATAGCAAAATCCCATAAGGCAGGATATTACATCATCATGATGATTTTCAAAGAAAAAACCCTCCAATCTTTCCCATGGGCTCTGTGACGGGGAAGCATCAGAAAAGTGAGTCTTAATTCTTGTTTGACTACTGATACCCGCGGATAAAGGACTTGAACCAAAACAACCAGCCATAACATTACTCCATTAAATAATTTACCGGCTATTAAAATACGTTTCTGTCATTTCATGAATAAGGTGAAAGGTTGGGTTTCGGATAGTTATCACCAGCCACCATAACACAAATGAATAACGGCACTTTCAGTAACCGGTATCCGGAAGGCATTCTGATACTGAAGGCTGATAAACGATGAACTCCGCCTGTAATAAACATGGTTTTATCTGTACGGCAATGTAAAATACCGCAGATATTATTAACGAGGTGGAAAATGAAAAAATTACTGGCAGTTATCACGCTCTCTTTTGCACTCACCGCTTGCGGCGATGCAACACTGGATATGTCTTCTCAGCAAACAGCGCAGGAATCCATTGCTAAAATGGAAAAAGATTTGAGTCCGGAACAATCCCGTGAACTGAAAGGCGCTATTACTAAAATCAGCTTCCAGGTGGCATTTGCCAGCGGTGGTGATGAAGAAAAAATGATGGCGGGACTGAAAGAGAAATTACAGGGTAAAACAGCAAAAGAAATTATTGAGATGGCGAAATAACCCTATTCAGCCTGCCGGCTTATCTGCTGCCGGCAGGTGCTGTTTTATGGTTAACTGTTTCTGACCGCATCACGGTGGAATTTAAGACGTTCCCGGAACCACGGGCGTAAACGCGCCGGACGCTGTTGCTCGACTTCTCTGTCAATCTTCGGCAGTTTCATTTTATCCCGCATGACCAGACCTTTTGTCAGGGTCTCTATTTCGTCCTCTTCTTCCTGTGTCATACGCGGTTTTTTCATACTCTCTGACATAGATCCTCCTTTTTCTGCCAGTCTACTGTATTTTACGGCCGGGCGTGAGACCGTGCTTTTGCGTAAGTAATTTAACGTATCAGGGGGTGCGGGTGTCCGGATAAACATCCGCCAGCGCATCCTGCACTGCAGTAATAACCCGGTCAGTACTGATCGCTGTCATTTCATGGTTTCCGGGAGGTGTTAACAGCGGGCTGGTAAAACCGGAGATCACCCGGTGAAGCGACGGATCCTGATAAGGACCGGTAGCGTGAGCGGCGGCACTGACAAACAGACTGACCGTCCGGACTTTCAGCGCGATAGCAATATGCATGGTACCCGTATCTCCGGTGACCAGCACATCAATATTATTCACCGCCTGAGTCAGCTCTGTCATGGAGGTTTTGCCGATCAGGGATTCCGTACGGTGATGAAACCCGGCGGGAAGTAACGTCATAAACTGCTCTGAAAGATACACTTCCCCCGGCGCGCCGAACAGGGTTATCCGGATTTTATCATCTGCGGACATCAGGGCGGTGGCAAGCTGCACAAAGTAAGATACCGGCCAGCAGCGTTCTTCACTGGATGCCCCCATCTGAAAGCCCACGTTGTGCCACGGGGAAGGTTCTGCGGTGACCTCACAGGGGACACGCATCTCAATGCTTTTGCCGGTGAACTGACATTGCAGCGGTGCTATCAGATCGAGGCGGGACTGAATAGCATGACGATGACCGGGGCCATTATAATTGGTCAGCCAGGGTTCAATAAGTGAACACGGACTTGCCGGATGGTTACAGCGGAAAACAAACGGTGCGCCGGTCATAACCGCACTCAGATAATCATACGGGTTATGTGAGTGCATAATCAGAATCAGATCCGGTGTTCCGTGTGCTTTCAAATCTCTGACCAGTTTAGTCACTGTATTGACTTTACTGTTCCAGCAGACGACGTCATCCCAGTCTTTACCGATGCCGGTACGAATATAGGCGGCCATTTTATTGCCGGCAACAACGGTAATTCTGGCGTCGGGAAACCGCTTCCGGACTTCATGGATAGCCGGGGTGTTCATCAGAAAATCCCCGAGTGCCGTTGTCGAATAAATGACAATATTGCGGAAGTCGATGGTCTCCAGCTGTTTAAAAGCCGTGACGGAGTGTGAAAAATCACGGCGGCGGGTATAAAGCCGTAAGAATAAATTAACCAGTTTATGTTTAAATTTTTTGGACATCACATTTCCTGACAGGCAACCAATAATAGCATGGCGTTAATTTAGCATATTCCGCCGGAAAGCTGCCGGTTCATTTTTGTGTTATTTCCGGCGGGTGGCGAGCCAGCATAATAAAGAACCGCCGGTGACCATCAGCACGCCCTGCCAGAATGCAAAGGAGAGGGCGGTGCTGAGTAATAATGCGGAAAACGCGGTGGAAAGTACCGGGGTAAAATAAGAGAGTGTGCCTATCAGAGCGACATTACCGCGCAGAACCGCGATGGTCCAGAGTGCATTAGCCGCACAGGACAAGGCAGCGGCGGCAATCAGAAAACCAACGGTCGAAACGGAAAATTCAGCGGGCAGTGTGATGCCGTCAAAGGCGGTCACCACCCATAACATTACGGCGGTGATGATAAAAAACAGAGTAATGCCGTTATTACCGTCCGCCAGCCTGCGTGATAAATTACTGTAGAAGGCCCAGATCACCGCACCGGCAAACGCGAGGCCGTAACTCAGCGGGTTAAGTGCAACGTTTGCGGCGACAGAGCTGAGTGATAACCCGTTCTCACCGCCGATCACCCGGCTGATACCGAGTATTGCCAGCACCAGACCGGCTATCAGCGGCAGACGCAGACGTTGTCCGCCCATGAGTACAGCCAGCCCGACGGTCAGGGAAGGCCAAAGATAGTTCACCATACCCAGTTCAATTGCCTGCTGACGGTTCTGCGAAAAACCGAGCGCCAGAATAAAGCAGATCTCATAACTGACGAACAACAGCGTGCCCCAGATAAGATAGCGGCGCGGCCAGCGGCGGATGGCCGGGAAACCGGTCACCAGCAGTAACATCACTGACCCGAGGGTGTATATCAGCGCCGCACCGAAGGCAGGCCCGAAATCCTCACTGACCCGTTTGATTAATCCGACAATGGTGATCCAGAACAGAATGGCCAGAACGCCGTAGAATGTGGCGGTGTGTGCGGACAGTTTTCCCATGAATATCGGCCTGTGATAAATAATTGACAATATATGCGTTAAACTAATAATGGTTTCCCAGCATACCGTGATATGACCGCCGGGCAAAGGGAGAGATCCTCATGGCCGGACTGATAAGGAGCCTGACGATGGAAGCACAACAGATTCTGGATTTCTGGTTTAATGAAGCCACACCGGAACAATGGTTTAAGAAAGATACACAATTTGATGATCTGATCCGCCGCCGTTTTCTCAGCGTGTGGGAGCAGGCGGCCGCCGGAGAGTGTTTCAGCTGGCGGGCGCATATCGGCGGACGTCTGGCGGAGATCCTCGTGCTGGATCAGTTCTCCCGTAACCTGTGGCGCGGTGACGCGCGGTCGTTTGCACAGGACCCGATGGCACTGGTGCTGGCGCAGGAAGCGGTGAAAACACCGGATTATCTGCAGCTGCCTCCGGTGCAGCGCAAATTTGTGCTGATGCCGTATATGCATTCGGAATCTGCGCTGATCCATCAGCAGGCAGAATTACTGTTTAAAGGGCTCGATGAGAGCACAGAGGATTTTGAGCGGCGGCACAAAGCGATCATTGACCGCTTCGGCCGCTACCCGCACCGCAATGAGATTCTGGGGCGGAACTCCACCCCGGAAGAGGCGGAATTTCTGTTACAACCCGGTTCGGCGTTCTGATTCACACTCACGGGCAAAATGGGCGGCAATCCCGCGCATATCAAAGCCCGTTGGTGTCTGATGCACCCGCAGCCAGAATTGCGGCAGGATCGCGAACAGGTGATCAAAAATATCGGACTGGATTTGCTCATAGCTTATCCACGCCGTCACATTGGTGAACGCGTAGATTTCCACCGGCAGCCCGTCCGGTGTCGGTGCCAGCTGGCGCACCATGGTGGTCATTTTTTTGTGAATATGCGGACTGGCTTTGATGTACGCCTCCGCATAGGCACGGAATGTCCCGATATTGGTCAGCCGCCGCTGGTTGAGCAGCGTGTCATCCGGCTCCTGCGCATTGTATTCTGCGATTTCCTGTAATTTGGCATCGATATAACCGGCAATCAGGTTTGATTTACGCAGCTGACTGATTTCCTCATCCGTCAGAAAGCGGATGCTGGTGGTATCCAGATTCATGCTGCGTTTGATACGCCGTCCGCCGGATGCCGTCATTCCCCGCCAGTTTTTAAAGGAGTCGGAAATCAGGGCGTAAGTCGGAATGGTGGTGATGGTGTTATCCCAGTTCTGCACTTTGACCGTGGTCAGCCCGATATCTGTTACTGCACCGTCCGCGCCGTATTTCGGCATCTCCAGCCAGTCCCCGACATTCAGCATGTCATTGACCGACAACTGAATACCGGCCACCAGCCCCATGATCGGGTCTTTAAAGACCAGCATCAGGACGGCGGTCATGGCACCGAGTCCGCTCAGTAAAATCAGCGGGGATTTTCCGATCAGCAGTGAAATTATCAGGATGCTGAAAAGTACCGCGACAATCAGTTTCAGGCTCTGCATGACACCGCGCAGTGGAAGCCGGCTCAGCGACGGCGTATGGCGGGAGAGGTTCAGAAGAATGTCCATCACTGAAAACAGCAGCAGCATGCCGAACAGCAGGCACCAGGCCTGTGCGCCGGTGGTGAGAATTTCCTGTGCGGCAGAGCCGCGCCCCAGCCAGACCAGTGCCTGAATATTAAAGACAATACCCTGAATCAGAAACGCAAAGCGGTTAAACAGTTTGGTGCGGGTGATCAATGCCCCCCACGGACGCTGATCGCCGCCGGTACGGCGTTCAATATACGGCAGCAGGCCTTTGTGCAGGACAAGATGCAGAATAACAGCGATAGCCAGAATCAGAACAATTACGCCGGTAATGGCTGCCCATGAGGCGTAGTCATTACTGAGTTCAAATTGTTGTTGCAGCCATAGTCGCAGTTGTTGCTCCATAAAAAATATCTCCTGTGACGTGGTTTTACAGACTCCTTCGTGAGCAGCAAAAGGTTAAAAAATAGGATCACATTGAATACTGTACCATTTTTCAGGCACGGGTACTGAAAGGGTATGTAAAGTTGCGATAAAAGCGGAAAAAAAGGAAAAAAGGGGATGTGGCGCGGCAAATTATGTGCCCGCGCCACCGGATGCGGTTAATTATTCTTTTTCAGGACAGAGGCGGCGGCGATCAGCCCGAAAGAACTGAACAGCAGTTCAATACCGACCAGCGTCGCTATCAGGGTGACAGACACAATCGGGCCGTTACCGACCAGCAGATAAGCGATAAACAGATCAAGCAGGCCGATAATAATGTTCAGCCAGCCGCGGGCCTGAGACATCTGACGCAGACCTGAACCCAGGCGCAGGATCCCGCCGGCAATAAACAGGATAGCGAGCAGAATAGCGAGACTGAGCATCCCGGTGAGCGGCTCGGTCAGGAAAACATAGCCAAGAAGGAGATAGGCCACCGCAACCAGAACGGAAAACAGCTTACTGCCGCCGCTGTAAAGCCGGCTGCTGAGTGTCACAAACAACATGGAGAGCCCGTTTATCACGAGCAGTCCCCCGATGATATAGCTGAGTGTGACACCGGAGATCAGCGGATTCATCAGACAGGCCACACCACCGGCCAGCAGAAAAATGGCGACGATCCACAAATAGCCCCGTTGTTTTTTCAGGGCACCGGCTGTCATATGAGTTAAATTCTGACGGTTAAAATCAAGCATGGTTTTTCCTTAGTAAGCCCGTTGTACCGGTATCAGTGCAGGCAAAGCAGTCTGATACCGGATGCGGAATATACCCGAAATGATAAACTTCACTTTACATTATTTGCGATAAGTAAGCATTTGTGAATAGCAAATACGTAAAATCAGTGCTCAATAATCATGACCGCTGTGGTATCGGGCTCCAGCGCTTTGAAAATATGCGGGACATCACCGGGGTAGGAAATATAGTCACCTGGCAGGAGTGTGGCGGGCTCATCAAGGGTACCGACAACGGCGCTGCCGGTCATCAGCAGGATATGTTCAGTGACTTGTGCCATATGCGGCTCGGACACGCGGTCTTTGCCGGGCTGTGCGGTGATGGTGTAGAGGTCGCGCCGGTTAACCGCAGAGGCGGAGGAGAGCAGAAAAGCGTGATAATAGGCATTCTCGGCGCTGACCTGAATACCTTCACCGCGCCGCAGCACGGTCACCCGGCTTTTCGGGGTTTCAAACAGACTGGCAAACGGGATATTCAGTGCCACGCAGAGTGACCACAGTGTTTCGATTCCCGGATTTCCCTGTGCTGACTCCAGCTGCGACAGTGTGGATTTGGCAATACCGGCACTGCGCGCGACATCAGCGATAGAACGCCCCTGACGCTGACGCTCTTCAGTCAGCCTGACAGCCATAATCTGCAGGGGCGGGGTGATAGGTGAATCCATAAAATACACTCTCTGCTGGTTAACGGAAATAACCCGGAATTAACACTTGCGTAATTTAAATCGTTCGACATAATGAACGTATCGTTCAATTTATAAGTCTATCGCAATGAAACTCGCTATTCCACTCGATAATGCCATGATCCGCAATATTTTGCTGGTTTGTGTGGCGGATTTAATTGTCGGCGTTTCCTACGGGGCGCTGGCGCATGCCAACGGTTTTCCGCTCTGGGTACCGCTGACACTGTCCCTGGTTGTATTGGCAGGGGCGTCAGAGTTTCTGTTTATCGGCGTTGTGGCGGCCGGCGGCAGTCCGGTGTCTGCGGCGCTGGCCGGGTTACTGGTCAATGCCCGTCATGTGCCGTTCAGCCTCGCGGTGCATGATCTTGCCGGTCAGGGCCCGAAAAAACTGCTGGGCTTCCATATTCTTAATGATGAGAGTGTGGTGTTCGGTCTGGCGGAAAAACAAAAAGACAAACAGAAAGCCGCCTTCTGGCTGTGCGGGCTGGGGATTTTTCTGTGCTGGCCGCTGGGGACGATTATCGGCGAGTTTCTCGGCACCTTTATTGTCGATACCAAAGCGCTGGGGCTGGATGCCATGTTCCCGGCGATTATCCTGGCATTGTGTCTGCCTGCACTGCGTGAGGCGAAAACACGCCGTGCTGCTCTGCTGGGGGCAATTATTGCTCTGGCGGCCACGCCATTTTTACCGCCGGGGATCCCGGTGCTGTTATCACTGCTGGGGCTGGTGGTCAGCCTGAGGAGAGCGTAATGCCGGATACATTATCCATTCTGACAGGGATCGCGCTGCTGGCGGTCGGTACGTATGCTATGCGGGCTTCCGGGGCGTTGCTCAGCGGGCGTTTCTCGGTGTCATCACACGTTAAAAATCTGCTTTCCATGGGCGCAATTGTCATTCTGTTTGCTGTCGCGGTAACGATGACGATTTTCAGCGGGCAGGAATTATCTGACTGGCCGAAAATGGCCGGTGTGGCAGTCGCAGGGCTGCTGACGTGGTATAAAAAGCCGTTCCTGGTGATTGTGCTGGCTGCCGCGATTGTGACTGCGCTGCTGCGTTATCTGCTGTCGCTGTGGTAAGCAGAGAAAACCGCGCAGCATCACTGCGCGGATTAATGAAACGTTATTGTGCCAGCCAGGCGGCGGATGTGGTGATAGTTGCCATCGGGCGGAGCATCTCCAGGCTTATCTGATGCAGTTCCGCTGTCGGGGCGGCACACAGATCCTCCGCCACCGAGACATAAAACCCGCTGTCGTGGGCATAACGCGCGGTGCTCTGAATGGCCATCACCGTACTGACGCCAGCCAGAACAAGGTGTCCGATTCCGGCTTTACGCAGCCAGACCAGCAAATCATTTCCCGCAAAGGCACTGACACCTTTTTTCACAAAGCAGATATCCTCTTTTTGCACATCGGTACCGTCTGCCCAGTCACAACCGCTGCCGCTCAGTTTCAGGGCACCAATCTCTTTTGCCCGCTGAAACATCGGTGATCCGGCAGGGATATCATGCCAGTCATCCGCAAACCCGACCCGCACCCATACCACGGGGATCGCCCGCTGCCGTGCCTGACGGGCGGTTTCCCGTGTGGCTGCAATCAGGTTACGGGCGGCGGTCTGCTCATGGCAGGCGTTTGACAGCCCGTGTTTCCCGGTAATATCATTAATAAGATCGATAATAATCAGAGCCTGTTTCATCTGTCCCTCCTGTTCCGGCTTTTTTCAGCATAGTCTTATGTTTCAGAACTGTCATGGGAAGCAGCCGGTAATTCACGGTTTTTTACCGGAATGTGGATCACAAACCCGATACCGCGCTGCTGCAATCCTTCCGTTACTGAGAGATAGCCGCCGATTTTTTCCGCCAGATTCTGTGCAATGGCAAGGCCGAGGCCGCTACCGTTTTCACTGCAGCCCGGCACCCGGAAAAAGCGTGAAAACAGGCGGTGACGGTACTGCTCACTGATACCGTTGCCGTTATCGCGGATAATAATCTGCACTTCCTCCGGATTGCCGGTGTCCAGCGAAACTTCTGCCTGACTGTCCGGCGGGCAGTATTTCACCGCATTATTCAGAATATTGTTGATAATGGAGAACAGCGCCTGTTTATCGCTGACAACAATGCAGCTGTCCGGGCCGTCGAAAGAAAACTCAATATTTTTGCGCAGGGCGTAGGGCACCAGCATGGCAATGGCGTGGCTCAGCGCCTGGGTCAGGTCGATCTCTTCCATTTTCAGCGGATAATCTTCCGTTTCCAGCCGGGCGAGATCAATCAGCTGCCGTGACAGCGATACCGCGCGATCCAGACTGATTTCCATATCCGCGGTAATTTCGTTGCGTTCTGCCGGGTCATCAATCTGTTTGAGCAGATGAATTTGTGCCAGTACAGCAGCAATCGGGGTGCGCAGCTCATGGGCGGCATCTGCCATAAACTGTTTTTCCCGCATATTGGCGGCATCCACCCGCTGCATCAGCTGGTTGATGGCATGCAGCACAGGACGCATTTCATTGTACTGATACTTCATACTGATAGGTGTCAGGTTGCCGGGATTACGGGTGGCGATACTGCGGGTGGTTTCACGCAGCGGACGCAGGCTGAGGTAGGTGGTGATAATCGTGGACGAAAGCATAGTGCCGAGAATAAACAGCAGCGGGACAGCGGTGCCGGTTGCCGGGTCGCCGATCAGCATATGGCGGTCAGTGCCGGATTCTCCGATAACTGAAGTGCGCTGCATATCCGGGTCGGTATGGTAAGCGAGATACCAGGTTTCACCGTTCTCGCTGAAACGCTCAATGCCGTCCGGTTTCAGCGGAATATGAACATCCGGCTTATTACTGTATAACACCTCACCGGTTGTGCTGTGCAGAATCGCGACCAGCGGATCATAATTCTCCTCTTCCAGCCCGCTTTTCATCGCGTTGGCGTACATACTCTCCAGGGCGCGGGCAATCTGCGGAAAAGTGGCGGAATCTGTGGGGGTTTCCCGCAGCGTGTCAGATACACCGCGGGCAATCACCATCTGCTGGGCATTAAAATCTTCACTTAAACCGGGCAGATATGCGTATTTCAGCCAGGCTATCCAGACGCCCCACAGCAGGAGCATCGAAAAGGTCTGAAGGAGGACGGTATAAACAAAGAATGAGCGGATTCTCACTTATTCGCTGTCCTTTTTCAGCAGATAGCCGATTCCGCGGACGGTAATCACTTTTTCTTTGCCGATCTTGCGGCGCAGATTATGGATATGCACCTCCAGGGAATTGCTTTCGATTTTATCGTCCAGCCCGAATAATCGTTGTTCCAGCTCATGTTTACGCACCACATTGCCGGTATTGCGCATTAATTCATATAACAGCTGATATTCTTTGCCGGAGAGCAGTAATAACTCGTCGTTCAGTGTCACCTGATGGTTCATCGGGTTCAGGGTGATATTATCCACTTTCCATAACTGCGAGGAAAAACCGGCAATACGCCGGGAAACCGCTTTTACCCGGGAGATTAATTCCGGCAGTTCAACCGGTTTGGAAATAAAATCGTCCGCCCCTGAATCGAGGGAATTCACCAGATGATCGCGCTGATTGCGGGCCGTCATAATAATAATCGGGATTTGTTCTCCGTTGTTACGCCACTCCACCAGAGAGTCAAAACCATCGCCGTCCGGTAATCCCAGATCCAGCAGCATCAGGTCAAAATGCTGTTCTGTCAGTCGCTTACGGGCATCGGCCAGTAAACGCAGCCAGCACACCCGGAAACCGGCCAGTTCCAGTCCCCGGCACAGCGCTTTGCCTAATTGTAAATCGTCTTCGACTAATAGAATTTGCACGTTTTTTTCTCTCTCTGTAAAAGCGGATTGCAGTATAGCATTGACGATTACTGTGACAACGCAGGCAAATTAGTGTGGCAACGGGGCTTAATCTACCCTTAATTAATCCCGGTTACTGTGATATCCGGTTTATAAAATCATCAATCAGATGCCCGGCATATTTTTCGGTCTGCCTTTGCAGAAAATAAAAATAAAAAATGGTACCGAACAATACAGCAGCATAAATAAACACGGCCCAGATATAAGTCAGGCTGTAATCCAGCAGGGCCAGTGAGAAATAGCTGATATCAATATTCAGTGACAGGGTATCAGCAATCTTCTGTGAGAACAGCAGCAGAGAGAAAAATAATACCGGCAGGGCGAGTAACCCGGTCAGAATATTGACCTTTTTACGGCGTGCCGCGAGGGCGGGATAATGTTCATCGTGCATATAGGCGGCGATATCGGTGAGCTGATCATCCAGATCGTCACGGCAGGCTACCGGTGCGTCCTGTTTTTCTATTTGCTGATGCAAAAGGCGTAAGAGCTGGCTGTTATCGATGCTTTTTGCAAAAGCGGTAATAATTCCCATGCGGAACTCCTGAAAGTCTGTGCCGGTGGCTATTATTTAACAATTTTACAGCCCGGTCATGCTGATTTATTAACATTAACTGAATTAAATCATAATCTGCGCTCTGCGGTACAATACTGATACGTTATAGCGGAAAGTACTGTGTTATATATAACGGCAGAATACATTTATCTTTCAGGATTATCATCCATGTTACGTATCACCGCACTGCTGGAAAATACGAATACTGACCCGAAACTGGATTCTCACGCCGGTCTCAGCCTGCTGCTGGAGGACGGGGAAACCTCGCTGCTGTTTGATACCGGAGCGGATGATACCTATATCCGTAACGCGCAGGCACTGGGAATTTCACTGGACAATATTGATGCCGTGGTGTTGTCGCACGGTCATTATGACCACTTCGGCGGATTAACCCGCACAGAACGGCATAATCTGCCGTCACCGCTGAAAGTGATTGCACACCCGCATATTTTCGAGCCGCGCCGGGCGGCATTGTGGCTGGGTAGTTACCCGCTGAAATTTAAGCGGTTATCACCGCCGTTTTGTGAAGAAACATTACGCCGTGACTATCAGTTTGTGCTGACGGAAAAACCGTATGCTATCTCACCGCGTTTTCTGTTCGCCGGAGAAATCACGCAGCGGGCAGTGGTGCGCCGCTACGGGGTTCTGCTCAGTAACGGAGAGGCGGACTATGTCCGTGATGACAGTTTTCTGATCTGGCACGGGGAGGAGGGTATTGTGATTATCACCGGTTGCAGTCATTCAGGCATTGAGTCAGTGATACAGCATGCGCGGGCTCTGACAGATAATGCGCCGGTGCAGGCGGTGGTCGGCGGGCTGCATCTGCGCCGGGCAACACCGGCAGCACTGCGCCGGGCACAGAAGGCAGTGGATCCGCAAACCCGGGTGTACGGCTGTCACTGTACCGGTGCCAGAGGGCGTCATGCCCTGAATGCGGACGATTTTAATACCGGGCAGCAGCTGACATTCCGCTGAATCTGCCCGCCGGTTTTATTCGTGGTGTGCTTCCAGGAAACGGACATAGGCATCTGCCCATTTCTGCACAAACGCACCGGTTTTTTCACTGAATTTACCGTTTTCACCGATCATGCCGTCATACCACTGCAGGTACATTTCCGGCTGATTGAGTGTCGGCATATTCAGGAATGCCAGCACATTGCGCAGATGCTGCTGTGACATTGCAGTACCCATCGCGCCGGCAGAAGTACCGATTACAGCGGCCGGTTTGTTATCCCAGCTGTTTTGTCCCCACGGACGGGAGCCCTGATCCAGTGCGTTTTTCAGCACACCCGGGATAGAACGGTTATATTCCGGTGTAACAAAAATCACACCGTCAGCCTGTGAAATCTGCTGTTTGAATGCCAGCACCTCAGCAGGCGGTTGCGCATCACAGTCCTGATTATAGAGCGGCAGTGAGCCGATACTGACAAATTCACACTGAATGTGTGCAGGGAAAAGAGAGACAAGAGCATGCGCCAGCTGACGGTTGTAACTCTGCTCACGCAGCGAACCGACAACAACAGCAACGCGGTACTGTTTCATTGTAACCTCCTGAACCGGTGATAATCCGGCGATAAATAAGCAATAAAACAAATAAAAACGTTATTATCATAGTGCGGAATCGCAGAACAGAGAGCAACATTTAGTAAATTTTTATGACATCACAACAAAAAAAGATCTTATCAGGAGCCGGAATGACTATCCCGCACGCCCCGGAACGCCCGGTACAGTTCACTGCTCACGGTGAAACCCGGACGGATAACTATTACTGGCTGCGGGATGATACCCGCAGTGATCCGCAGGTGATTCAGTATCTGACGGATGAAAACTGCTATGCACAGCAGAAATTGCAGGCGGCAGCGCCGCTGCGCGAAGCGCTGTATGAGGAGATGGTCGCCCGCATGCCGCAGGCGGATGAATCCGCGCCATACACTTACAATGGCTATATTTACCGCACCCGGTTTGAAGCGGGCAAAGAGTATCCGCTGTATGAGCGGTGCAACATAAACAGCGACCAGTGGGAAGTGCTGGCGGACGGCAATGAACGGGCACAGGGGCTGGCCTATTATGAGCTGGTCTCTCTGGTGGTCAGTGCGGATAACCGCCGCATCGCGATTGCCGAGGATAAAGTCGGCCGCCGTGAATATCAGGTGGCTTATCGTGATCTGACCGATAATCACTGGCAGGAATCCGTGCTGACTGAAGTGGCTGACGATCTGGTCTGGTCTGCTGACGGTTCGGTGCTGTTCTACGTCCGTCAGGATCCGCAGACATTGCTGCCGTTTGAGGTATATCGCCACCGTTTCGGCACAGATAGCACACTGGATGAACTGGTATACCGCGAGGACGATGACCGTTTTTATACCGGGTTATCCCTGTCATCCTCCCGTGAATGGATTTTTATCGGCTGTCACAGCCCGGTAACGTCTGAAGTTCATCTGATCAATGCTAATGACCCGCTACAGTCACCGGTCTGTTTCTCACCGCGTCAGGACGGGCGTGAGTATCACGTCGATCATCTGGATGGTCAGTTTTATATCCGCTCTGATCATGAAAACGAACTGTTTGGTCTCTATCAGACGAATGCACCGGAAAAGCCGTGGCAAACCCTGATTGCGCCGCAGCCGGATACCGATCTGGAAGATTTCACACTGTTCTGTGACTGGCTGGTGTTACAGGAACGGCACGCCGCACTGCCGCAGATCCGCATTATTCACCGGCAGAGCGGGAAAGAAACACACGTTGCATTTGATGATGGTGCTTACTGTGCGTGGCTCGGGCTGAATCCGGAGCCGGACAGTCAGTTGCTGCGCTACGGTTATACCTCGATGACGACACCGGTATCGGTGTATGAGCTGGATATGGTCAGCGGCGAACGGGTACTGCTGAAACAGGCGCAGGTAAACGGTTTTCAGCGGGATAATTATCACAGTGAACGGATTTGGATCACCGCCCGTGATGGCGTACAGGTACCGGTTTCACTGGTCTGGCATAAAGGTCACTATCAGCCGGGATTCAATCCGCTGCTGATTGAAGGTTATGGTGCGTACGGTGCCAGTATGGATCCGGATTTTGACGCTAACCGGCTGAGCCTGCTTGATCGCGGTTTTGTTTATGCTCAGGCGCATATCCGCGGCGGCGGTGAACTGGGTAAACGCTGGTACAATGCCGGAAAGATGCAGCATAAAATCAACAGCTTTAATGATTTTGTTGATGTGACACGCGAACTGATTGCCCGGCGTTACGGCGCGGAAAACCGGATCTACGCCACCGGCGGCAGTGCAGGCGGGTTGCTGATGGGCGCGGTGATTAATCAGGCGCCGGAGCTGTATCGCGGTATCGTGACACAGGTGCCGTTTGTGGATGCACTGACTACCATGTCGGATCCGTCCATTCCTCTGACCACCGGCGAATATGACGAGTGGGGTAATCCGGAAAATGAATCAGCTTACCGCGATATCCGTGCCTACAGCCCCTATGACAACATTGAGGCGAAAGCCTATCCGAATATGCTGGTGACCAGCGGCCTGCATGATTCTCAGGTCCAGTACTGGGAACCGGCAAAATGGGTGGCAAAACTGCGGAAACTGAAGACGGATGACAATCTGCTGCTGCTCTATACCGATATGGAAGCGGGGCACGGTGGTAAGTCAGGGCGGTTCAACTATTTGTGGGATGTGGCACTCGGTTATGTGTTCCTGCTGATGGTGGATGAGCAAGAGCCTTCGTGACACTGTCACCAAATGTGTGACAGTGTCACCGATAAAATCGTATATTACTCAGCGGCTTTCCGTTTACGGGCAGCCGCTTTTTTGTGTACGGCGATAATTTCACTCTCCACACTGCCATCCTGTAACAGCGTGGTGATTTTCTGCCCGACTTTTACCTGACGGGTTTTGTTCAGCACCTCACCGCTGTCCGTCTGGCTGATACTGAAGCCCCGGCTGAGCGTTGCCAGCGGGCTGACACCCTCGAGGGTTGAACAGAGACGGGCAAACCGCTCGCGCTGCTGACTGAGCTGTTCACGCATAGCGGAGGAGAGACGGTACTGCAACTGCTGAACATGGCGCTGCTGCTGTTGCAGTTGCGGGCGCGGATCCCGGCGCATCAGACGCTGTTCAGCGTGTGAAAGCTGACGGGACTTTTGTGTCAGCATAAGCTGTCCGGCCTGAACCAGCCGTTGCTCCAGACGCTGAATCAGCTGTTGCTGCCGCGCCAGACGCAGTTGCGGATGCTGTTGCTGCAACCGGTGATGTAACTGGCTGAACAGCCGCTGTTTTCTGGCAATAAAATAATCCATCGCCATTTCCAGCCGTTGTTGTACGGATTGGATCTGCCGCAGGCGCTCTGTCAGGTCACGGCTGACCAGTTCTGCCGCCGCAGACGGCGTTGGTGCCCGTAAATCCGCGACAAAATCGGCAATAGTGATATCGGTTTCATGACCGACGGCACTGATCACCGGCAGACGGCTGGCAAAAATCGCCCGTGCCACCCGTTCATCATTGAAACTCCATAAATCTTCCAGTGAACCGCCGCCGCGCCCGACAATCAGCACATCACATTCATTACGGCGGTTGGCGGTTTCAATCGCGCGGACAATCTGTGCCGGTGCATCAGCACCCTGAACCTGAGCGGGGTAGATAATCACCGGCAGTGACGGATCACGGCGGCGCAGAATATTCAGAATATCGTGAAGGGCGGCCCCGGTGGCAGATGTCACGACACCGACACAGGTGGCCGGCACCGGCAGCGGTTTTTTCAGATGGGTATCAAACAGTCCTTCGGCTTTCAGTTTCTCTTTCAGCAACTCAAACTGCTGCTGAAGCAGACCTTCACCGGCGGGCTGCATAGATTCAACAATCAGCTGATAATCCCCGCGCGGCTCATAGAGTGTGATCGCGGCGCGTACCAGCACCTGTTGCCCGTTCTGCGGCGCAAATGTCACACGGCTGTTATTGCCGCGGAACATGGCTGCCCGCACCTGGGATTTTTCATCTTTCAGGGTAAAATACCAGTGACCGGAAGACGGACGCGAAAAGTTGGAGATCTCCGCGCTGATCCAAATCCGGCCCATCTCCAGCTCGAGTAACTGCCGGACAGTTGTATTTAACCGGGTAACAGTAAAAATTGCGGTATTTTCAGGTAGCAACATGTGAGCCAGATCAAATAATAAAACAAGGACTTAATTGTCCGATACTACCGCCTTCTGACAGATTAGCAACGAATTTTTGAAAAAAAGGCTAGGCGCAACCGATTACCACCTGTATAATGCCGCGGCAATATTTTATCTTCTTTCAATCCTGCTGCCTGGTGAGATATTGCACATGTTACGTATTAAAAAAGAAGCTTTAACCTTTGATGATGTTCTCTTAGTTCCTGCTCACTCCACTGTTCTGCCCAACACTGCCGATTTATCGACACAACTCACCGCGAAAATCCGTCTGAACGTCCCGATGATCTCGGCGGCGATGGATACCGTAACGGAAGCCCGTCTGGCGATTGCCCTTGCCCAGGAAGGCGGCATCGGTTTTATTCACAAAAATATGTCTGTCGAGCGTCAGGCTGATGAAGTCCGCCGTGTGAAAAAACACGAAAGCGGCGTGGTGTCTGATCCGCAGACGGTGACTCCGTGTACCACACTGCGCGAAGTTCAGACCCTGACTGAACAGAACGGCTTTGCCGGTTATCCGGTGGTCACGACTGATAATGAATTAGTCGGTATCATCACCGGTCGTGATGTGCGTTTTGTGACTGACCTGGATCAGCCGGTGACTGCCGTTATGACGCCGAAAGAGCGCCTGGTGACCGTCCGTGAAGGCGAAGCCCGCGAAGTGGTTCTGAAAAAAATGCACGAGCGCCGCGTGGAAAAAGCGCTGGTGGTGGATGATTCCTTCCATCTGCTCGGCATGATCACCGTAAAAGATTTCCAGAAAGCAGAGCGCAAACCAAACGCCTGTAAAGATGAGCACGGCCGTCTGCGTGTCGGCGCGGCAGTCGGTGCCGGTGCCGGTAACGAAGAGCGTGTTGATGCGCTGGTGGCTGCCGGTGTGGACGTTCTGTTAATCGACTCCTCCCACGGCCATTCCGAAGGCGTGTTACAGCGCATCCGTGAAACCCGTGAAAAATACCCTGAACTTGAAATTATCGGCGGTAACGTCGCCACAGCCGAAGGCGCGAAAGCCCTGGCGGCAGCGGGTGTCAGCGCAGTGAAAGTAGGTATCGGCCCGGGTTCTATCTGTACCACCCGTATCGTAACCGGCGTGGGCGTACCGCAGTTAACCGCTATTTCCGATGCTGTTGAGGCACTGGAAGGCACCGGTATTCCGGTTATCGCTGACGGAGGTATCCGTTTTTCCGGTGATATCGCGAAAGCGCTGGCAGCCGGTGCGGCATGTGTGATGGTCGGTTCGATGTTCGCCGGTACCGAGGAATCTCCGGGTGAAGTGGAACTCTATCAGGGTCGTGCTTACAAATCATACCGTGGTATGGGGTCACTCGGCGCGATGTCCAAAGGCTCTTCTGACCGTTACTTCCAGACCGATAACGCCGCTGACAAACTGGTGCCGGAAGGTATCGAAGGCCGTGTGGCTTACAAAGGCGTGCTGAAAACCATCGTTCACCAGCAAATGGGCGGCCTGCGCTCTTGCATGGGACTGACCGGTTGTGCAACTATTCACGAACTGAATACTAAAGCAGAGTTTGTCCGTATCAGTGGTGCCGGGATTCAGGAAAGTCACGTTCATGATGTGACTATCACCAAAGAAGCACCAAACTACCGTTCAGGTCTCTGATTCATGCGGCGGTCTGCGGACCGCCAGCCTATAATTGTTTGCTTTTGGAACATACTTTAATGACAACGAATATTCATCAGCACCGCATTCTTATCCTCGACTTCGGATCGCAGTACACTCAGCTGATCGCGCGCCGTATCCGTGAAATCGGTGTTTATTGTGAACTGTGGGCATGGGATGTCACTGAAGAACAGATCCGTAATTTCAATCCGAACGGTATTATTCTCTCCGGCGGCCCGGAAAGCACCACTGAACACAACAGCCCGCGCGCACCTGAATATGTCTTCAGCGCCGGCGTACCGGTTCTCGGCATCTGCTACGGCATGCAGACCATGTCTATGCAGCTCGGCGGTGCAGTGGAAACCTCTGACGAGCGCGAGTTCGGTTATGCACAGGTTGAAATCCGCGAAACCTGCGAACTGTTCCGTGACATCCACGACATGCTGGATGACAACGGCAAACCGCTGCTGGATGTGTGGATGAGCCACGGTGACAAAGTCACTGCTATCCCGTCTGATTTCGTGACCGTCGCCAGCACCGAAACCTGTCCGTTTGCGATCATGGCAAATGACGAAAAACGTTTCTACGGTGTACAGTTCCACCCGGAAGTGACCCATACTCACCAGGGCCAGGAAATCCTCAAACGTTTCGTGCTGGATATCTGTCAGTGTGAAGCGCTGTGGACCCCGGAAGCCATTATCGAAGACACCGTTATCCGTCTGCGTGAGCAGATTGGTGACGACCATGTCATCCTGGCGCTCTCCGGCGGTGTGGACTCCTCTGTGACTGCCATGCTGTTAAACCGTGCTATCGGCAAGCGCCTGACCTGTGTATTCGTGGATAACGGCTTACTGCGCCTGAACGAAGCAGAGCAGGTTATGGCGATGTTTGCGGGCAAATTTGACCTCAATATTATCCACGCCAAAGCGGAAGACCGTTTCCTGAATGCCCTGAAAGGCATTGCAGACCCGGAAGCCAAGCGTAAAGCTATCGGCCATACATTCATTGAAATTTTTGATGAAGAAGCGTCAAAACAGAAGCAGGTCAAATGGCTGGCACAGGGCACTATCTATCCGGATGTGATCGAATCTGCCGCCTCTGAAACCGGTAAAGCGCACGTGATCAAATCTCACCATAACGTCGGCGGCCTGCCGGAAGATATGGAACTGGGGCTGGTTGAGCCGCTGCGCGAACTATTTAAAGACGAAGTCCGCCGTATCGGTCTGCAACTGGGTCTGCCGTACGATATGCTGTACCGCCATCCGTTCCCGGGTCCGGGTCTGGGTGTCCGCGTACTGGGCGAAGTGAAAAAAGAGTACTGTGACATCCTGCGCCGCGCCGATGCTATCTTTATCGAAGAGCTGCACAAAGCGGATCTGTACCACAAAGTCAGCCAGGCATTCACTGTCTTCCTGCCGGTACGCTCTGTCGGCGTTATGGGCGACGGCCGTAAATACGACTGGGTTGTCTCACTGCGCGCCGTCGAAACCATCGACTTTATGACCGCTCACTGGGCACATCTGCCATACGACCTGTTAGGCCGCGTCTCCAACCGCATCATCAATGAAGTTGACGGTATTTCCCGCGTCGTGTACGACGTCAGCGGCAAGCCACCGGCGACGATTGAGTGGGAATGATATACCTATAGTTTTTAACTACCGGTAATTATCAGAAAACCGAAAGCCATCAGTAAGTTACTGGTGGCTTTTTTGTTATCCGGATTGAATTGTGTACGAAAAACAAACACTGGAAGTAATAAGTTAAAAAGGCTATAAATAAAGATGATATGAGTAATGACATATAAAAGGAGTTTGTATGGGTATTATTACGCAGGAAAATAAGAAGAAAGAAATAAAAGAACCGATGCTGAGGCAAATAACGCTTGGTGAAATGGCAATGGCTAAAACTATATTCGGAAATTCAATGTCATATAATGTTTGGGTTCATTGCGATAGTTATCTCCCATTCGGCATGCAGTCAGAAAATGTGGCAATGGCACCTAATGGGGATATTTACTTTAGAGCAGCGTTGTATAAGCATGATTTTTCGGAAGAATCAATTATTAACAAACATATGTTTATTCATGAAGTTACGCATGTCTGGCAGCATCAAAATGGGATGTGGGTCAGAACAAGAGGACTGTTTAGTAACTTTGTTGACTACAACTATTCACTTGATAGAAAGAAAAAATTAAGTGATTACGGCATGGAGCAACAAGCCAGTATAGTCGCTGATTATTTTATTCTGAAAACATATGGCGTCGCCAGGTTTATTTATGGTATTCAGGATGGCTATATTCGTATAAGTAATAAAATAGACACTGATACCATACAGGATATCTATAGGTCAGTACTGCCAAGTTCTATTTTATAGGAGCCGGTTATGCATAAGTTTATAATTATCCCTTTGGTTTTTATGCTTGGTGCGTGCTGGCATACTAATGACCCAAGGCCAACAATAGTCAATGGGGATGTTAGTATTGACACAAACAAAATTTGTGTGAAATCACCGACATCTTTTGATGATGAATATATTCAATTTATAGAAATTTTTAGTTTTAAAGAACAAAAAGAAATTGCAAGAGTTGATTACACATCAAGCTTAATAAAATTAGAAAGCAATAAATGTTTGCCGATCCCTGACTTTCAGTATCAGACGGGAAACAGATACAGTTATACGGCTGTTACTGTTTTAAAAGAAAAACAAAAAAGAGGCACTAAACCGGATCACAGAGCTATTGATGTTTCATTTCTTATCGAAGATGTCAATGGGAAAGTAGAGGCGGTAAGTAGTACAAAAAGAAAGTAATGATATGGCAGGCACCGACTTAACCGGTGTCTGATCTTTTTATATTTATGATAGCGCTTAATTTCCACAAATTTATGATTATTCCTTTGGTATTTCTGTTGGGTGTGGGGAGGTGATCAATATTGCTTCATCTTAACGGGTGTTTTGCCGTTTATTCTGAATAAACCAGCATAAAAACCAACATAATCAACAGATAACAAATATCGTTCATTATTTTTGACTTCTAAAGTCAAATTTGGCATCTGGTCATTATCCGGTGCCGGCCTATTATGTTTCCTGTCAGTGAGCAAGATTAATATTTATTTTTATCAATTTAACCAATTGAACAGGAACACATTATGTCTAAATTAGAACTGTTAAATCCGCAAAATTCTGCCGTTATTTTTATTGATCATCAGCCGCAAATGGCTTTCGGTGTGGCTAATATTGACCGCCAGCAACTGAAAAATAATACCGTTGGTCTGGCAAAAGCAGCAAAAATTTTCAATGTGCCGACAATTTATACCTCCGTTGAAACAGAAAGCTTCAGCGGATATATCTGGCCTGAATTACTCGCCGTCCATCCTGAATCAACACCTATCGAACGTACCTCCATGAACTCCTGGGAAGACCCGAAATTTGTCGAAGCGGTTAAAGCCACCGGGCGTAAAAAATTAGTCATGGCGGCATTATGGACAGAAGTCTGCTTAAATTTCCCGACCTTAATGGCGATTGAAGCAGGTTATGAAGTCTATATTGTGACTGATGCCTCCGGCGGTACCTCAGTTGATGCACATGAACGTTCCATTGATCGTATGGTGCAGGCCGGGGCTGTTCCTGTGACCTGGCAGCAGGTATTGCTGGAGTATCAGCGCGACTGGGCCCGCAAAGAAACCTATGACGCAGTGATGGGGCTGGTTCAGGAGTACAGCGGTGCTTACGGCATGGGTGTTGATTATGCCTATACTATGGTTCATAAAGCACCTCAGCGCGTTATTAAGTAACAGCGTTATAACCGGGGAGATTACTCTCCGGTTATTTTTTTCGATACCGCTTGCCGCAACAGTATTTGATAAGCAGTGAATTCCTCATAAACAGGAAACACATCATCATGAATAAACGCGTCGCATCAAAAATATTTATCAACGGTGATATTCATACACTCGATCGTGAAAATCCCGTTGCTCAGGCCGTCGCTGTCCGTGACGGCAAATTTATTGCTGTCGGAACCAACGATGAAGTTATGCAGTTCCGGAATGAAGAAACAGAGATTATTGATCTTAAAGGGCAGGTGATTATTCCCGGCCTGAATGACTCCCACCTTCATCTTATCCGCGGCGGACTGAATTATAACCTCGAATTACGCTGGGAAGGGGTGCCGTCATTATCGGATGCCCTGGCGATGTTAAAAGCACAGGCCGATGTGACACCGGTACCGCAGTGGGTCCGCGTTGTGGGAGGCTGGAGTGAATTCCAGTTTGCCGAAAGACGGATGCCGACATTAGATGAAATCAATGCGGTTTCACCGGATACGCCGGTTTTTGTGCTGCATCTTTATGACAGTGCGTTGCTGAATAAAGCGGCATTGCGGGTGATCGGTTATACCAGAGATACCCCGAATCCGCCGGGCGGCGAAATTCAGCGGGATGAGCACGGTAACCCGACCGGGATGCTGATTGCCAAACCCAATGCCATGCTGCTGTATTCCGCGCTGGCGAAAGGCCCGAAACTGCCGCTGGATTATCAGGTTAACTCAACCCGTCAGTTTATGCGCGAACTTAACCGTCTCGGGGTAACCAGTGCGATTGATGCCGGGGGCGGATTCCAGAACTATCCGGAAGATTATGAGGTGATCGCGGAACTGGCAAAACAGAATCAGCTGACTATCCGTATCGCCTATAACTTATTTACCCAGCGCCCGAAACAGGAGCTGGAGGACTTTCACGAATGGACATCGATGGTATCGCCGGGAGAGGGAACTGATTTTTTCCGTCACAATGGTGCGGGGGAAATGCTGGTATTTTCTGCGGCTGATTTTGAGGATTTTCTGCAACCAAGACCGGATCTGCCGGACAATATGGATGCGGAGCTGGAAGCTGTGATCCGCCACCTCGTTGAGCACCGCTGGCCGTTTCGTTTGCATGCCACTTATGACCAATCCATCAGCCGTATGCTGGATGTGTTTGAAAAAGTAAATAAAGCGATCCCGTTTAACGGCCTGCACTGGTTTTTCGATCATGCGGAAACCATCAGTGAGAAAAATATTGAACGGGTAAAAGCGCTGGGCGGCGGACTGGCAATTCAGCATCGTATGGCCTTCCAGGGGGAATACTTTGCGGATCGGTATGGTCATGAAGCGGTGAAACACACGCCGCCGGTGGCGAAAATGCTGAATGCAGAGGTGCCGGTCGGTCTGGGAACAGATGCGACGCGCGTAGCCAGTTATAACCCGTGGACAGCCCTTTACTGGCTGGTATCAGGCCGGACAGTCGGCGGCATGAAGATGTATGACGACAATAACCGGTTAGACAGAGATACCTCATTGGAGTTATGGACTATCGGCAGCGCCTGGTTCTCTGATGAACAGGGCAAAAAAGGGCAGATTAAATCAGGACAGTTTGCGGATTTTATTGCCTTATCTGATGATTATTTCCGTGTACCGGAAGCGGGAATTAAAGCGATTGAATCCCTGCTGACGGTGGTGAACGGCGAGGTTGTTTACGGTAACGGTATTTTCGGACCGCTGGCACCGCCGTCAATTCCGGTATTACCTGACTGGTCACCGGTTATTAAAGTCCCGGGACATTACTCTTATTTACAGCAGGAAAATAAAGCGGCGATTCTGAATCAGTTACACCAGTGCTGCGGTTCGTGTCATATTCACGGACATCAGCATGATATCGCCCGTAAATCGTCTGTGCCGGTTGCGGATGATAATGCCTTCTGGGGGGCGCTGGGCTGTTCCTGTTTTGCATTTTAATTATCGCTGTACATGTTAATACTGTGGCTGGTGGTAAAACACCGGCCATATTAAACCGGAGATCATATTCACATGACTAATCCGCAATCATCAGCCTGGTCGCCGCTGCGTAACCGTATATTTTTTGTGTTATGGATGGCGACATTATTTTCTAACATCGGAACATGGATGAATGATGTCGGTGCGGGATGGCTGATGACAAATCTGAGTCCTGATCCTGTCATGATTGCCGCCATTCAGGCGATGACAACCTTACCTGTCTTTTTATTAGCCTTACCGGCCGGGGCGATTGCCGATATTTTTGATAAGCGTAAGCTGCTTATTGTTGTCAATATCATGATGTTTTTTGCCGCTGCATTACTGGCTGTTCTGGTTTATTTCAATGTGGTCAGTATCGGCTGGTTATTATTAATTACCTTTATTCTCGGATCCGGTGCTGCCTTTTTAGGCCCGGCGTGGCAGGCGATTGTCCCGGGGATTGTGGCACCGCAAGAATTAAAAGCGGGGATCGCACTGAACAGCATGGGGATTAATATCAGCCGTGCCATCGGTCCCGCACTGGCCGGTGTGCTGATTTCACAGGTGGGGCTTTATCTTCCCTTTATGCTTAATGCACTCAGCTTTATTGCCATTATTGTGGCGGTATGGTGGTGGAAAGGGGAGAAATACAAAGAAAATACCTTACCGGCGGAATCTGTTGTCGCCGCGATGATTTCCGGGCTGCGCTATGCCCGTTACAGTCCGGCATTGATTAAAACCATTATCAGAGCCGCTGCCTTCTTTGTGTTCGCCAGTGCGTACTGGGCGATGCTGCCGCTGGTTGCCAGAGTGTCGCTTCAGGGGGATGCCACGTTATACGGGATTTTAACCACCAGTATCGGTATCGGGGCGGTCGCCGGGGCATTCAGTTTATCTGCGCTGCGGGCCCGGTTCAGTAGCGGAATATTAGTGACTGCAGGGACTGCCGGAACGGTCATTGTGCTGGTGATATTTGCCGTGACCACATCAAAATACCCGGCAATCGCCGGCAGTATTATTGCCGGGTTCAGCTGGCTGATCACACTTTCCACCCTGATGGTATCAGCGCAGACAGCACTGCCGGACTGGGTCAGAGCAAGAGGACTGGCGCTGTATCTGACCGTATTCTCGGGGTCAATGGCATTGGGGTCATTAATCTGGGGGCAGATTGCCTCACACACATCAATAACGATCGCGCTGCTTGCGGCGGCAGCCGGAATTATTGTTGTCTGGTTATGTGTGCTGAAAGTGAAAATTGACCACGACACTATCAATTTATCACCGTCGGAACATCTGACAATGCCGGAGGAATTACCGTTTTATTCTGAGGAAGATAAAAAACCGGTGATGGTGTGTATTCAGTATAAAGTGGATGCGGAACATCAGGCGCAATTCTTTGCACTGATGGAGCAATTAAAACGGATCCGGTTACGGGATGGCGGTTATTCCAGAGGGCTGTTTTCGGTTCCCGGCACGCAGGATGAATTTATGGAGACATTTATGGTGTCATCCCCGGCAGAACATCACCGTCAGCATAAACGGGCAACCGTGGATGATCGCCGGATTGACAGTCAGTTAAATGCGATTATCCGGAGTAAAACGGTTGTGCATTATCTCTCATATTCAGTGACTGCCGGAAAACAGAAATAAAACGGGAGGTACTGATAACAAAAATAATGAAGGGCACTATCCTGCTGATAAGGTGAAAGACACTAACAGTCATCAAAAAAAGAGTCCGGTAACAGTATATTTATTGACTAAACAGCCAAGTAATATCATTATGATGCGATGGTTTTCACATAACTAAAATGTAATGAGCAACGTGATGGATTCTGAGCAGTATGGGTAACAAACACGGACTGGTATTTCTTGAGCAGACAGTTAAGGGGATATTCAGAATATTACTCTCATTGATTGTAATTGCGTTTTTATTGCCGGTTATTCTCTTTTCTGTGCTGTGAATGGCACCGGCAGCATCTTTTTTCGGGCTGTCTGTGAGTGTTTAATGCTGTTTTTATTATAAGGTGGCGGTATTTTAAATTTTATATTTCACCGGGGTGTCGTTGTCCGCTATTGATTACCGGATTGCGGTTGGTTTTTCCGGGGAAATAAATCCGTCTGCCGGTAAGCATTATCATAGCCGGCTTTTGCCACCAGTCACTTTGGCGTATTTATCCGGCTGAACGTCAGTCATATCATGTTCATGGTAAGCAGCGTTGAGAGGAAAAAACGGAACGGGATGAGAAAATAAAACAGCACGGCGGACCGTACTGTTTTAGTGAATAAATAAGAAATAGTGTGTTATTTTTTACTTCGTTCGTTGTTATCTTTCTCGACTTCCGCTTTCCATTCGGAAGTAATCGGTTTTGATTGCTGTTTTACTTCAACGGCTTTGTTGACGGCATCATATGCTTTACCGTAACCGGCTTTATCCTGCACATAACCGGTGGCGTTATCACTTTTAATCCCGATATTACCGGCTTCTGCAATAGCATCAATATTGGCACCGAGGAAAATAAAGTCCCACTTATCTTCTTTTTCCGCAGAATTAATCATTGATTTAATTTTGTCCCGGCTGTATTTACGGCTGCTGTTTTCTTCACCGTCAGTAATAATCACAAATAACACATTATTATTCTTGGTGATTTTGCGGTTTTCACGGATTTTTTCAATAGTGATACCGACAGCGTCCAGTAATGCGGTATTACCACCGACAGAATAATCATCCAATGTCAGGTTTTTGACTTTGCTGATAGGCTCGCGGTTATGCAGCGTGCTGTTTTCGTGGTTGAATAAAACGGTGGTGACGTAAATATTGCCTTCTTTTTTACGGTTTTCGGCAAGAACGGCGTTATAACCACCGATGGTGTCCTGTTCAAAACCGGACATGGAACCGCTTTTATCCAGAACAAAGACCAGATCCAAATCTGCCGGTGCCGCAGGTTTGGTTTCTGTGGCCGCAAACAGCGAGGCGGAAAATAACAGCAGGAGTGGTGCAATAAAGGTGCGGGAGAGTCTGAACATAGATATTCCTTATACTATTTTCTGACGGGATAACACGACGGATAATGATGTATTCTGAGGTGAACAAAAAATATTCACAGCAGATTTATCCGATTAGCGGGTCACTTTGTTTCTTCCGTCCGCTGCAAAATAGCGGTGAGATATCCGGTGTCCTGATGCAGGCGCAGGTAACGGGAAACAGCCTCTTCCCATAAATGACCGTCACCCAGTATTGCCCGGCTGCGGGTGGAATGGCGTCCGTAGCGGTTCTGATACAGGCTGATTAATGTCTGGTTGACCTTGCGGACGTCCGGGCGCGGGGTTTTATCCATCTGATGCGCTATTGCCCGTTGTACTTTTTCAATCGCGGCAGGATCCGGCTCATAGCTGCATTCATGGTACTGGCTGAGCACAATAAAGGCTGGCGGAATATTTTCATCATACGCTGCCTGCAACCGCAGATGACCATCCAGTATAATGTAGGATGCCAGACCGCTGATATACCAGAGCAGCACCGGCGGCAGTTTTCCTTCGCGGGCCACTTTGCGCCAGTATTTCAGGCGGCTGCTCTGCGGTTCAACGGTATAGCGCGGCAGCAGCCGGTAACCGCCGAACCACCAGTCCACAAACATAACCCGTTCGGGGGATTGCAGATCAGGTAAATCACCGGGGTATAACTGCCAGTCCGCATTACTGATATCTTTGGTGAACGGCGAACGGAAGCACCATTTTTCGCGGGGATGCGGTGCGCTGACAATATAAGGGGCGGATGGCGGTGTAATATTCATCGGGCGCAGTAACCACTCTCCGGCGGTGAGCAGCGGGGAAGACCGTTCCTGCAAATCCCGGGCGAAGTAACGGCACCACTGCGGGGTTTGCTGCTCTGCCGGCAGAGCAGCAATTTTCTCAGTCTGTTGTGAGCGAAGCGGCGATAACAGATTCTGCTGAGCCGGATGATCCTGATTATAAATCAGCCAGACATCACTGTGATCTTTCAGAACGGTTGCCCAGAACAGCGGATTGCCGCTCAGCTGCAACTGCATCCGGCTGTTATGGCCGCTGAGCAGCGCAGGAGCATCGTCATTTACCGTTTCAGGATTAACCCTGACAAGCAGGCTGTGCCATTGCTGATAATCATCAATTTTATCCTGCCACCAGTAGGTTTTCATGGTATGGTTTCGCCTCAGATTTTCCGTCACCGGCACAGGCCGTTGCCGGTTGCACCCTTACATTATTTCACAGTGAATGATTATGTCTTACCAATGTCCGCTTTGCCAGCACCCGCTGACGCACCGCCCCGGCAGTTACAGCTGCGAAAACCATCATCAGTTTGATCTCGCGAAAGAGGGGTATATCAACCTCCTGCCTGTTCAGTTCAAACGCTCAAAAGAACCGGGCGACAGTAAAGAGATGATGCAGGCGCGCCGGGCATTTCTGGATAATCACCATTACCGCCCGATGCGGGAGCAGGTAATCGCGGCATTTGAACAGCATTTACCGGCACAGACGGAGCAGGTACTGGATATCGGCTGCGGTGAGGGTTACTACACCGGCGCACTGGCGGAAAGCCTTGCAGCACGGCAGGTGACGGTGTACGGGCTGGATGTGGCGAAGGTTGCTGTCCGTTACGGCGCAAAACGCTATCCGCAGGTCAGCTTCAGTGTGGCATCCAGCCAGCGGCTGCCGTTTGAGGATAACAGTCTGGACGGTGTGCTGCGGATCTATGCACCATGTAATCCGGATGAGTTAACCCGTGTGGTGAAACCGGGCGGCATTGTGATAACCGTAACTCCGGGCCCGCGTCATTTGTATCAGCTGAAATCCCTTATTTATGATGAAGTGCATCTGCATCCGCTGAAGGAAGAGCATTTCCCCGGATTCGGTCCGGCGCAGGAGCAGCAGGTGGCTTACCCGATGGTGCTGAACGGCGCGGATGCACTGGCGCTGTTGTCAATGACACCGTTTGCGTGGAAAGCGACAGAGGCAGTTAAACATCAGCTGGCGGCAGAAACGGCGTTTTCCTGTGAAACGGATTTTCTGATCCGGGTATACCGCCGGGAAGCATAATTCAGACGTAAAAAAAGACCCGCCGCAGCGGGTCATCAGAACGGATTAACCAATGTGTTCATACAGAATGGTAAATCCGATCAGGATCAGGACAATCCCGCCGATAATTTCTGCCCGTTTGCCCAGCAGCGGGCCGATATAGCGCCCGAGGATCATTCCGGTGGTGGCCATAATCATAGTCATCAGCCCGATAGTCATCGCAGTATGGACAATATTGACTTCCAGGAATGCAAGACCGACACCAATCGCCATCGCATCCAGGCTGGTGGCAACAGCTGTGGTGGCAAGATGTAATGCGCTGTGACGCTGTGGTTTTTCATGACGTTCGCAGCAGTCATCACCGGCGGTGATACTGTTATAGATCATACGTGCGCCGAGGATAAACAGCAGTGCGAAGGCAATCCAGTGATCCCATTCAATAACATACTGACTAGCAAAAATACCGATGGCCCAGCCGATAAGCGGGGTGACTGCTTCGATTATACCGAAGATAAAACCGGTGCGCAGGGCTTCACGTAAAGGTGGTTTGTGCAGGGTAGCGCCTTTGCAGACGGCAACGGCGAAGGCATCCATAGACAGGGCCAGGGCAAGGACGAGGGTGGCGTAAAAACTCATAAACTCAGTCTCGGTCGGATAGCTTATCCATATACACACAATCCAACCCCGACCTCCGGTGAACTGCGTGTCTATGGTCTTGCCAACCGAAACGGCATCCGTACCATGCTGATATAATAACACGCAAGTATGTTGACACGGATTTTCTGTTATTTCTCTGAGAGGTTAATAACAGAACAGGCTACTCCCCAATGACGTGACCGGAAAGATATCACAGAAAATAAAAAAGGCAAGAATATATATTCTGATTTCAAAAGATGCTAATGAGAATGATTTTCATTACATGGTATTTTAATAAGATAATAAAGACTAATATTATTATTAGTCTTTATTTTTGTAGGGGGATAAAAAGGAGGAGTTATTATTTATTATTAATCATAAAATTATAAATTTTTTGTAAATCATCAAGATGCGTTACCTTGATGTAAATTTTACGATTTTCCAAACCCACAAGAAGAATACCGTCTTCTGATAAATTCATGGTTTTAATTCGGTCATATTTAATATAGGCATTGGCGTAAAAAAATCCGTCCTGTTTAAAATATAACTTCGGTGAACGAATAAAAGCCAGATAAATAGCAATGATAATACAGCCGGAAAGTAAATAGGTTGTTAACGGACTACCGTGCCCGGTTATATTATTATAAATAACAATACCGATAAGAAGGATAAAGATCACGGCATCCGCACGGTGATTACGGCGCAGTTTTATCCGCAGCTGTGTTTTGCCTTTCAGTGTGCTGACAATAAATTCGTCGTAGACGGCAAACAGCAGCATCAGCACAATCACAGCCAGCAGAACAATATCATTTACACTCATTGTGGTTCTTTTCCCCTGAAATGAAACAGAAAACGGGAGGCAAGCCTCCCGTTTAAACTATCATACTCTTTCTGAAAATACGCGTTCGTCAGAACGTGTTTTTTACCGGTTACAGTCCGAGGAAACCAAAGACATAACCCGCAATACCCAGTATAAAGAAGCCGATGATAATCAGCAGGGCATTCACTTTATGTCGCAGCAGCCACATACAGCCGAATGTCAGCAGCAGCGGCATCAGGCCCGGCATCAGCTGATTGAGGATGGTCTGGACAGTGGTGATTTCCATCTCACCGGTGGTTGGGTTTTTAATTTCCGACACCACCAGCGGGATATTCACTTTTGTCCATTTGTTCACCAGTGCCCCCATGACAAACAGGCCGAGGATTGACGCCCCCTCGGTCAGTTTCTGCAGGAAGCCGCCGCCCATATCCTGAACAATATCCAGGCCTTTTTTGTAGCCGTAAGCCACGCCGTAGTAACGGGTCGCCAGGCGGACCAGGTTAAACAGGAAGAAGAACAGTAACGGCCCGAGCAGGCTGCCGGTCATGGCAATCCCCGCACCGAGGGCGGCAAAGACCGGACGCACGGTACCCCAGAAAATCGGGTCACCGACACCGGCCAGCGGCCCCATCAGACCGACTTTGATACCGTTGATGGCACCATCGTCGATAGCCGCACCGTTAGCGCGCTGTTCTTCCATCGCACAGGTCACACCGAGGATAGGTGCAGCCATATACGGGTGGGTGTTAAAGAACTCCATATGGCGTTTGATAGCCTGTCTGCGTTCTTCATTATTTTCCGGATAAAGACGGCGGATCACCGGTACCATGGAGAAGGCGTAGCCCATTGCCTGCATACGTTCAAAGTTCCATGAACCCTGAAACAGGTTTGAGCGGATGAAGACACCCCGGATGTCGCTCTTTCTTAACTGTTTTCTGCCGGTTACGTTGCTTGTAGTATCAACCATGTTGCTCACCTTCTTAGTCTAACTCGTTATCCAGGTCGTTTTTGCTGCCGGCAGCGACAACGACTTCCGATTTGTTGTATTTCGGACTGAGCTGGATATACAGCACAGCCATCACCGCACCGATCACACCCAGCGCAACCAGGTTGAACTCAGTAAATGCGGCGGTAACGAAACCCAGATAGAAGAATGGCATCAGGTAGCCGGCACGCATCATGTTGATAACCATGGCGTAACCGACCACAACAATCATGCCGCCGGCGATATTCAGGCCGCTGGTGACCCAGACCGGAATCGAGTCAAGCATTTCGCGGACAATATCTGTCCCGACGGACACGGCCACGATAACTGCCGGAATCGCGATACGCATTGCCTGTAACAGCAGAGCTCCGACGTGGATCATCCCCAGAGCGGTGAGATTGCCCTTGTCAGCAGCACGGTCACCCCAGTGCTGGAAGGCCACGGTGATGGTACGGACGATGATAGTCAGCACCTGTCCGGCGGCTGCCAGCGGAATAGCCAGCGCGATACCGGCACCGATATTCTGACCTCCGGCGATAACCAGGATGGTGGAAATGATGGATGCCAGCGCGGCATCCGGTGCCACTGCGGCACCGATGTTCATCCAGCCGAGTGCGATCATTTCCAGCGTACCGCCGATCATGATCCCGGTTTTCATGTCACCCAGTACGATCCCCATCAGCGTACAGGCGACCAGAGGGCGGTGGAACTGGAATTCATCGAGGATTGACCCCATACCCGCGATACAGGCAACGATGAAGACCAGGACGATTTGTACAACGGAAAGTTCCATTGTGTTTCTCCTTTAACCAGTCATTTTGCAGACAACAAATTTTGTATTGAGTAATGGGTCAAATTAACTTTCAGCTTTGCTGATTAAATCCATCATTTTTATTTTTGAATCGGTGGAGACTTTGCGGACTTCCAGCTCGATGTTGCGGTCATTCAGCGCTTTGAATGCCACGATATCGTTTTCATCGATAGAAACCGCATTGTTAACCTGTTTTTTACCTTCGTGGAAGGCCATCCCGCCGATATTGACCGATTTGATCTCCACGCCGTCTTCCACCAGGCGCAGAACATCCGCCGGGTTGGTGAACAGGAGCATGCAGCGGTCATTGGCGTATTTCGGGTTATTCCAGACGCGCACCATTTTCGCCACATCCACCACGTGTGCGGTCACACCCGGAGGCGCAACCTGCTTGAGCAGTGTTGAGCGGACGGTATCGTTGGCAACTTCGTCACTGACGACAATAATGCGTTTGACGTTGGTTTCTTTGGTCCAGCGGGTGGCGACCTGGCCGTGGATCAGACGGTCATCGATACGGGCGAGGGCGATAGTCATGTGTCCGCCCGGGCCTGCCGGTGCCGCCGGCTGTGCGGCCGGTTTAGGTGCAGGAGCCGCTTTTGGTGCCGGTTCGTCCTGTGCTTTCAGGGCGCGGATCCCTTCACGGCCGGTTTCCAGCGCCACCGCAACCAGTTCCTGCAATGACGGATTATCATCACGGCACATAAAGGTTTCGACCAGCATCGGTACGTTAACGCCTGTGACTATCTCATAATTGCTGTTGCCGCCTGCGCTCTGATCCTGCTCAGTCACGATGCGGTTTGCTGCGTTGAACGGGCTGCCGCCCCAAGTATCAACGAGGAATAATACCCCGTCAGCGGTTGATAAACCGGGCAGCTTCTCATTGTACTTCGCATATAGTGTATCGGCATTTTCCCCCGGTACGAAATCGATGAAGGAGACGTTCTCCTGTTCACCGATCAGCATTTCCGTTGTGCGCAGTAACTGCTCAGCGGCTTTGCCGTGGGTGCCAATCATAATGGCTATACTCACCTCTGTTCCCCCTTAACATCAGTCAGGATGGTTCTTGTGTATTACACAGAATCTTTTATGGGTCAGAAAAAAACCGTAAGACTCCGGTGTAAAGATAGTCTCAGGCCCGTGTTACCGCTAATTATTTACGTTTAAACAGCGATAATTAATTTCGGGGCACTAATTAAATCAGAGGGTAACATTCTATGAAGGTAAAAAAACTTGCTTTCTGTCAGAAAACAACAAAACAGAAACATTGAAGACGCAATTATAGTTAATTATTGTGTTGAATGTATTATTTGCCAGAATGATAGGATGATTTTTATTTATTTGGCAGCGTGATATATCGGAGTGTTTTACATGTTGTTAGCATCTTTACCTGAAAATGGCACAAGCAGATTAAAAAACAACCCGTGCTGATGCGCTTCAGGTAAAAAATATCCCTGCAATGTTGCAGGGATATTAATGTTATCGAATTATGTTTTGTGAGTTAACTCACAAAATCAGTCGCACTGAACCTTGATTGCAAGACCGCCGCGTGATGTTTCACGGTATTTGGCGTTCATGTCTTTCCCGGTTTCATACATGGTTTCGATGACTTTATCGAGAGAAACGCGCGGTGCGCTGGTACGGCGCATGGCCATACGGGCGGCGTTGATCGCTTTCACAGAAGCAATGGCGTTACGCTCGATGCACGGCACCTGAACCTGACCGGCAACCGGGTCACAGGTTAAGCCCAGGTTGTGTTCCATGCCGATTTCAGCTGCCACACAGACCTGGTCCGGGCTGCCGCCGAGGATTTCAGTCAGACCGGCTGCCGCCATTGAGCAGGCCACACCGACTTCGCCCTGACAGCCGACTTCCGCACCGGAGATAGAGGCGTTCATTTTGTACAGAATGCCGACCGCGCCGCAGGCGAGGAAGTAGCGAAGATAGGTATCCGGGGTGACTTTTTCGATGCAGTGATCATAATATGCCAGCACCGCAGGGACGATACCGCAGGCACCGTTGGTCGGTGCGGTGACCACACGGCCGCCCGCGGCGTTTTCTTCGTTGACAGCCAGAGCAAACATATTAACCAGGTCAACCACGTTCATCGGGTCTTTGGAGAGTTTACCGGCGGAGTTGATCAGGCGGTTCAGTGCAGCGGCGCGGCGCGGGACACGCAGCGGCCCCGGCAGAATGCCTTCGGTTTCCAGACCGTGAGCGATACAGTCCGTCATGGTTTTGTAGACATCGGCGAAATAGGCGTCGATCTCTTCACGGCTGTGCATATCGAGTTCATTTTTCAGCATCAGCGAGGAGATGGAAAGCCCGGTCTGATGGCAGTGATTCAGCAGTTCTTCGGCTGAGGCATACGGATAGGACACCGGGGTTTCGTTGGCGTTGTCCTGACCGAAATGCTCTGCATCGACGATAAACCCGCCGCCGATGGAGTAATAGGTTTTGGTGTATAACTCGTCATCACCGGCAAATGCAGTGATGCTCATGCCGTTTTCGTGCAGCGGCAGGTTACCGGTGTGGAAATTCATGCCGCCTTCACGCGGGAAATCCACGGTCTGCTGACCATTGGCCAGTGACAGACGCTCAGTCTCTTCCACATTGCGGATAAAACCGTCAATGGCATCGATATCCACGGTTGCCGGTAAGTTACCGGCCAGGCCCATAATGATGGCGATATCGGTATGGTGACCTTTCCCGGTTAAGGAGAGTGATCCGTAGACATCAACAGAAACGCGGGTCACACGGGAAATCAGACCTTTCTCAACCAACTCATCAGCAAACTGCTTCCCGGCTTTCATCGGCCCTACGGTGTGGGAACTGGAAGGACCAATACCCACTTTAAACATGTCAAAAACGCTAATCACGTCAGACTCCTTAAAAAAACAATGTAATAGTGATTTATCGTAAAGCGCGTTACTTTACTGTTATTTGCTCACACGGATAAAGTAGTTTATCGCATTTTTCACTGCGTAACAGCGATTTTAGATAAAATTCAGGCATACCTGATGAAAAAAAACAGGGGGAAATAGGGCAGAAGTGTGAAATTGGTTACAAATCAATCATTTTTCACTTGCGTTGCGAGGCGATATAAAATACCCGCTGTTAATCCCCAAATCATCCGTCCTTCATATAAGTAAAAATAGAGACGGCGTTCAACGGTATTGCGGGTCATATCAATGTAGCGGTAGCGGCTCAGATCAAGGGCAGCATCCAGCGGCAGCTCAAAGATATCCGCCACTTCCTGCGGGTTACCCGCCAGCGGCAGAGACGGCGGGATGATCCCGACGACCGGGGTGACCCGGAAACCGGTCACACTGTCCACCGGGGCCATTTGTCCCAGCACCTGCACGGCCTGCGGCGGAATACCCACTTCCTCACGGGCTTCGCGCAATGCGGTGGCGATGGGGGAAATTTCGCCCGGATCCGCCGCGCCGCCGGGCAGGGCAATCTGTCCCGGATGGGAGCGCAGCGACGCTGCCCGTTGTGTCAGCAGGATCCCGGGCCGGGCTTTATTGGTGATAGGCAGCAAAACCGCCGCCCGGCGATCCCGCTCACCGGCAATCTCCGCTTCGGAAGGGCGGGTTAACTGAAACCGGGGAATAAAGCGCTCAAGCGGGCTCATGATATTTTCTCCGGCAGAACGGTCAGTATGCGGCCCAGTTTATCAAATGTTTCCTGATATTCCTCTGCGGCGCGGCTGTCTGCGACGATCCCGCCGCCCGCCCGGCAATAGAGGTGATTATTTTCCGCAATCAGGGTCCGGATTGCGATATTGGTGTCCATGGTGCCGCAGGCACTGATATAGCCGACAGAACCGCAATAGGCGTGGCGGCGGACAGGCTCGAGCTCTTCAATGATTTCCATTGCACGGATTTTCGGGGCGCCGGTAATGGAGCCGCCGGGGAAACAGGCGCGCAGCAACTGTGCCGCCCGGCATGCAGCCGGTAATTGTGCGGTAATGGTGCTGACCAGATGCCAGACCGCCGGGAATGGCTCGACCGCAAACAGTGATGGCACACTGACAGAGCCCGGAAGTGCCACCCGGCCGATATCATTGCGCATCAGATCCACAATCATCAGGTTTTCCGAGCGATCTTTCTCTGATGCCGCCAGTGCCTGTTTTTCAGCATCGTCGGCCTGAAGGTCATCCAAATGACGCGGACGGGTACCTTTAATAGGCCGGGTTTCTGCGCTGCCGTCTTTCAGCCACAGGAAACGTTCCGGCGAAACAGACAGAATGGCGGCCTCCGGCAGACGGAGAAACGCGGAAAACGGTGCCCGGTTTTCGTCATTCAGCCGCAGAAATGCCAGCCATTCATCCCCTTCATACGGGGCGGAAAATCCCTGGGACAGGTTGACCTGATAACAGTCGCCAGCCTGCAGATAGTCATGAATACGGGCAATTTTTTCGTGGTATTCCGCTTCGGTCATATCGGACTGCCAGTGTCCGGTCAGAGCAAATGGCCTGCTGTCCGGTGCTTTCTGGCTCTCCAGCCAGAGCAGACGTTCGGCGGGATCAGCATAGGTGATTAATGTGGCGCAGCGACGCCGGTGGTCAACGATCACCGCCCAGTCGTAAATACCAATGGCCATATCCGGCACAGACAGCTCATTACGTGCCAGTGACGGCAGGGATTCAGTGCGCCGCCCGAGGTCATATCCCCATAATCCTATCGCGCCGCCTGCAAACGGATAGTCATCGTGCGGTTGCGGATCCAGCCCGCACTGTGCCAGCGCCGCATCCAGTAACTGAAACGGGTCATCACTTTGACGGACGCGCTGCCCCCGGCTATCTTCAGTTAAGGTCTCATCGCCCCGGGTAGTCAGTGTCATCAGGGGATCGGCGGTCAGAATATCAAAACGGTTATGCTGGTGCTGAGCACTGCCGGAGTGCAGCAGCATGGCCCACGGCTGATGTGACAGCGGGGCAAACAGGGTCAGGGCGAGACCGGGATGATAGTCAAGTGGTGTCAGTACAGGTACGGAATGTGATGTCATAATTCAGTCTGTCAGTAATCTGTGTCCGGAAACTGCCGGTTATCTTATCGGAAAACAGGCGGATGCGTCCCGCCATCTTTATGAGTATAATGTGTTTTTTACTGAAATGTTATAGAAGGTGATTATGTTTACCGGAATGCCCGCGTTAAGTCATGAAGAACAGCAGGCCGCTGTTGAGCGGATCCACACCCTGATGCAGGAAGGAATGAGCAGTGGTGAGGCTATCGCGCAGGTCGCGGCAGAGTTACGCGAACGGCATCACGGCGGTGAGCAGATCCGCGCGCTGTTTGATGAAGAAGATGACGACAGTGAATAATAGAAACAAATATTTAACAAGTGTCACAATTTCCTGATAATAAATATGTTACTTTGCAGCAATAAGCATTAAGTGAAATTTGATTAAGCGCTATTGTATAAAAATGACATTTAGTCTCTTTCGGGATTAAAACAGGAGGTTTTATGAAGGCAATGAATCTGTTCACCCGTACCGGATTGGCAGGTGCAGGTATTCTGCTGGCATTCACCGTCAGCGCACAGGCTCCGGCCACGGCGGAAGTCAAAAATGAGCGTATGGTGACTTTCCCGGCGTGTGAATCGCTGAACAAAGATCAGATAGCGGCCCAGGTAAAATATGACTTTGTGCAGAGCCGCTACCCGCGCTGGCAGGATGACAAAGCGCTGCTGGGCAGCAAGCCGGTTGCCTGGGTGAATGTGGCGGAAGTGACTGAGAAAGACGGTAATTACAGCGTACCGCTGGTTGTGCGCGGCGCGAAAAAACAGGTCAGTTACACCGTGGATGTTAATTGTGCGGCGAAGACCATGACCTACAGTCTGCCGCAGTAATGACACTGACGGTTAAACTGTAAAAAGGCGTGCAGCAGCACGCCTTTTCTGTATTCAGCGTTTGGCGTTCGGCTCATACGGCAGGCGGGATAATCCGGCACTGCGCTGACGGTAAAACACCAGACGTTCGGCAAAATAGGCGCGCAGGGATTCCGGCAGAGTCTGCTGCACCTGCTCGGCAATTACCGGCATATTATAGCGCTCTTTAAACGCGACACCGGATGCGGCTAAATCCGCATTGATTTTATCCATCTCTTCCTGGCTGAGTTCGGCAAGATTATAACCCACGATATGCTCCTGTAACGGCTGACGGCCTTAACTTAACTGAGCTGCCGCCTGACTGCAAGCCCGGATTGAGGGGTATTCAGTCTTCTCATAAAGAGAATACGATTAATTCTGATTATCTTTACAAAATCATTTTGTTTTCAATATGTTGTGAATTTATTAAATAGCACTTTTCTTCCCGGCAGGAGTGTGCATAATGACCGCAGATGATGAAATAAACGACTGCACAGGAGCCTGTATATGTTAAAGCCGGATATGGTTGACCAACTGAATGCCCAGCTGAATCTCGAATTTTATTCCTCAAATTTATATTTACAGATGAGCGCATGGTGTGCTGATAAAGGCTACGAAGGTGCTGCCGCATTTTTAAAAGCGCATGCAGCAGAAGAAATGGAGCATATGCAGCGCTTGTTTAATTATCTCAGCGATACCGGGGCAATGCCGCTGCTGGGGGCCATTGATGCACCACCGACTGAATTCGGTTCAGTGAGTGAGGTTTTCACCCTGACGCTGAAACATGAAAAATTAATTACTGATGAAATTAATAAACTGGTGCATGCCGCGCTGACCTCACAGGATTACTCCACGTTTAACTTCCTGCAGTGGTATGTGGCTGAACAGCACGAAGAAGAAAAACTGTTTAAATCTGTCCTCGATAAATTTGCGATGGTGGGTGACAGTGGTAAATCGATGTTTCTGCTGGATAAAGATCTGGGCCGTATGGCAAGTGAACCATCAGCAAGCTAATCATTTTTAACAGCACTGTTATTTATAATATAACCACACAATTATCATAATAGACTGATATTTGTGTGGTTTTTATTTGTGTTACCGATCACAAAAAACACTCTCCGGCCTGTGAAGGTTTCCGCAATGCCCCCGGTTGCGCTAGTATATCCCGCATAATTACATCACCTGCAAAAATGAGGCATACCATTATGTTAACCAACCTGACCGCGCACTGGCGCAAATTATCTGCTGTTGTTGTTTTATTTGTCGGTTTATCCGGCCAGCAGGCATTCGCTCACGCTCATGTCAAAACCCTGGTTCCGGCGGCAGATACTGCGGTGACCGGTTCACCGGAAAATATCTCTCTGGACTTTTCCGAAGGGATTGAACTGAAATTCAGTAAAATCAGTGTGAAAGATGCACAGAATAAACCGGTTGCTGCCGGAAAACCGGAACTGGCCGAAGGGAATGATACCCGTCTGATCCTGCCGCTGACAGAAACGCTGCCGGCCGGTATCTATCACGTTGAATGGAAAGTGGTTTCTGTTGACGGGCACAAAACTAATGGTGACTATCAGTTTACGGTGAAATAAGCCGGTTATGGAACTGACACCGGAAGCGCTGCTGATTATCTGCCGCTTCATTCATTTTACGGCCGTAATGCTCCTTGCGGGCTGCGGCCTGTTTACTGTTCTGCTGTCCGGTAACCGGGCGGCACTGCTGCTGCGGGCCCGTCTGCGTCATACTGCCCGCAGTGCAGCCGTGTTTACCGTCCTGACAACGTTCCTCTGGCTGCTGTTACAGGCGGCACTGATGGGGGACGGCTGGGCGGATATGCGGGACCCGGAGATTATCCTCGCGGTGCTTTCCACCTCTTTCGGGGAGATCTGGCGCTGGCAGCTGGTGCTTGCCGTTATTCTCTGCAGCGGGCTGCTGCTGCCGTCCGGACGGGCGCAAAGCGGTCTGTTTCTTAGCTGTGCCGCAGTGATGCTGGTGCTGCATGCGTTTACCGGCCACGGCATGCTGTACAGCGGCTGGACAGGGCGGCTCTATCAGCTTAATCAGGTTGTTCATCTGCTCAGTGCCGCTTACTGGTTCGGCGGGTTGTGGCCGTTCCTGGTCTGCCTGCTTATATTGTTGCGGCGTGATACCCTCGCAGAGGGACTGCCGAAAGACGTGGTGGCAACCCTGATCCGTTTTTCAAACCTGGGGCATCTCGCTGTCTTTCTGGTACTGGTAACCGGCCTTATCAGCACTATGCTGCTGTTGCCGGACTGGCCGCAGTGGAGCGGCAGTGATTATCAGGCACTGTTATGGCTGAAAACCGGGCTGGTGCTGACGATGGTGCTGCTGGCGGTGATAAACCGTTATGCGGTGGTACCGAAAATCGCACAATCAGGCCGCTTCCGCCTGTTGATGATTAACAGCTGGGTTGAGATAATTCTCGGCACACTGGCCATTTTAATGGTGGCGATTTTTGCAACTTATCAGCCTGCATAACGCCGGGCAGGCTGACAACCGGGACACACTATGAAGAAAGCTCTGGCATTAATTCCTCTTTTACTGGCAGGTGCGGCACAGGCTGCGCCGCTGAAAACCATCAGCAAGTTTGAGTTTGGTGAAAAGTGGCCGTTTACCCGTGAGGAAGTGATGATCAACTGCCGGGACGGAAATGCACTGTGGGTGATTAATCCGTCCACACTGATGTCGTATCCGCTGAATGATGTGGCAGCACAACAGGCAAAAGAGCAAAAAATAAAGGTGACTGATCTCTCAGTTATCACATTAAAACAAACCGGAGACGCGGAAAAATGCATGGATCTTACCCCGATCATTGAAGCTGCCGGTGCGCTGTGTGGTGATAAATAACACATATTAATTATGAAATTTAACGATTAATATTCGGTTATTAATTAACCAACTGAAATATAAGCCATTTAAATCAGATACATGCTAACGATTTGATAAATAAATATTTTGCATATGTAACCAAACCGACTAATCTTAATCATGTAGGTTGTACGATATTTTCAATGGCAATTTTAGCGCACGGCTCGCTATGAGCCTTTTTCCCTGGACCGGATAGAGGACTTTATCCGGTCTCTTTTTTATCCCCGCCGTTTTTTCCCTCATTTTCACGAAAAATGCGCAAGGATTTGTAATAATCCTATAGGGCAGCCCCGTTATTTGATATAAATTAAACATTACTTTAACCGGATAATTAACCCGTAACTGTAGTGTGACACATGAATAAACTCGCGTTTTATCAGGATTTAACCCGCCGTTTAACATCGCTTATCAGTGATGAGAAAGATGTCATCGCGACACTGTCTAATGTCAGTGCCGTCCTTTTTGACGAGCTGGAACAGATAAACTGGGCCGGATTTTATCTCCTTCAGGGGGATACTCTCGTACTGGGGCCGTTCCAGGGAAAAGTGGCCTGTGTCCGTATTCCGGTTGGCCGTGGTGTCTGCGGAACGGCGGTTGCTCAGGGGCAGGTTATCCGGGTGGATGATGTGCATGATTTTGCCGGACATATTGCCTGTGATTCGGCCAGTAACTCAGAAATTGTGTTGCCGCTTATCGTAAATGGTCAGATTATCGGCGTGCTGGATATCGACAGCCCGGTTTTTAATCGTTTTGATAATAATGATGAAATTGGTCTTAAAGCCTTGAATGACGCGCTCTGCGTACATCTGGCAACGTGCTTTATGCCGAAATATCGTGAAATGATCGCAAGTTAGGCCTCCGGGAGCATAGCATTTGTCTGTAACACTATTATAATGACGCCTGTTCATGCCTGCTGGTTGGCAAAGCACCGTTGTAATCAGGAAAATTCATGGAAAATCAACCCAAGTTGAATAGCAGTAAAGAAATTATTTCATTTTTGGCTCAGCGCTTCCCGCAATGCTTTGTGGCAGAAGGCGAGGCCCGTCCGCTGAAAATCGGCATCTTCCGCGATATCGTCAGTCGTATCACTGAAGAAGATGGTATCAGTAAAACACAGTTACGTACCGCACTGCGGATGTACACCTCCAGCTGGCGCTATCTGTACGGCGTCAAAGAAGGGGCCAAACGTGTTGATCTGGATGGTAACGATTGCGGCGATCTGGAAGCGGAACATGTTGAACATGCCCGCACTCAGTTAACGGAAGCGAAAGCCAGAGTCCAGGCGCAGCGTGCGCAGAAACGTGAGCAGGAGGGTGAGAAAAAACCGCGCCCGGCAGACAAAGCCGCCGCTGACTCCCGCCGCAGCCGTACGGATAAGCCTAAAGCGCCGCGTACCGGTAAAGCTCCGTCGCCGAAATCCGCCGATGCACCACGTAAACCACGGGCACCCCGTCCCGAATCTCAGTCTGCACTGACACCAATTACTGATATTCAGGCACTGAAGGTGGGGCAGCAACTGAAGGTGACAGTCGGTTCCGGCGTTATGGATGCGCAGGTTCTCGAGATCACAAAAGATGGTGTACGTGTTCAGCTGCCTTCAGGGTTGGCAATGATCGTGCGTGCGGAACACTTAAAATTCTGATACGGAGTCAACCGAGGCATGAACAAATTTTTACCCCTGGCGTTGCTCATCGGATTCAGTTTAACCGGCAATGCGATGGCAAGAACCGGCACCACAGCGCTGCCGGATGTCAAAATCAGCCAGCTGCCGGATACTCAGCAGGCACCGGAGCACTCCACGGTCAGTGAACGTGTGACATCCCGGTTTCTGCATTCCCATTACCGCCAGTTTCAGCTGGACCCGGAATTTTCAGCGAAAATTCTGGAACGCTATCTGAATCTGCTGGATTACAGCCATAACGTCTTTTTGGCGTCTGATGTGGCGAAATTCAGTAAAAACAAAGCAGATGTCGGCAACTATCTCCGCAAAGGGGAGTTACAGCCGTTATACGACCTGTTTAACCTGTCACAAAAACGCCGTTTTGAGCGCTTTCAGTACGCATTGAACCGCCTGAAACAGCCGATGAATTTTGACGGCGACGATGTCATTGATGTGGACCGCAGCAAAGCACCGTGGCCGCAGACAGAAGCCGAGCTGGACAAACTGTGGGATGCCAAAGTCAAATATGACTGGCTGACCCTGAAACTGTCCGGCAAAGATGACAATGAAATCAAAGAAACCCTCACCAAGCGCTATACCTATGCGCTTAAACGTCTGACGCAGACGAAAAGTGAGGATGTTTTCCAGCTGATCATGACCGCGTTTGCCCGTGAGATTGATCCGCACACCAGTTATCTCTCTCCGCGCAATACCGAGCAGTTTAACTCTGAAATGAGCCTGTCTCTGGAAGGCATCGGTGCTGTGCTGCGGATGGATGATGATTACACCGTGATTAATTCACTGGTCGCCGGTGGTCCTGCGCTGAAGAGCAAGGAACTGGCGGTCGGGGATAAAATTCTGGCTGTCGGTCAGGCAGGCAAGCCGATGGTGGATGTGGTCGGCTGGCGTCTGGATGATGTGGTATCACAAATCAAGGGTGCCAAAGGCAGCAAAGTCCGCCTGGAAGTGCTGGGTGATACCAAAGGGGCCAAGCCACGTATTGTGACCCTGACCCGTGAGCAGATCCGCCTGGAAGACAGAGCGGTGAAAATGACTATCAAACAGGTCGGTGACCAGAAAGTCGCGGTGCTCAATATTCCGGGCTTCTATGTGGGTCTGACCAATGACACCAAAACGCAGTTGCAGAAACTGGCAAAAGAGAAAGTGGATGCGGTCATTATCGATCTGCGTGGTAATGGCGGCGGCGCACTGACAGAAGCGGTGGATTTGTCCGGTCTGTTTATCTCCAGTGGTCCGGTGGTGCAGGTGCGGGATAATAACGGTCGTGTCCGTGAAGATGCGGACAGCGATGATGTTATCTATTACAAAGGTCCGCTGGTGGTGATGGTTGACCGCCTGAGCGCATCCGCGTCTGAGATTTTCGCTGCGGCAATGCAGGATTACGGCCGTGCGCTGATTGTCGGTGAGCCGACCTTCGGTAAAGGTACTGTGCAGCAGCACCGTCCGGTCAGCCGTATTTACGACCAGATGCTGCGCCCTGAATGGCCGGATCTGGGCTCTGTGCAATATACTATCCAGAAATTTTACCGTATTAACGGCGGCAGTACCCAGCGCAAAGGGGTAACGCCTGATATTATTATGCCGACCGGCTTTGATAACGACGATATTGGTGAAAGTTTCGAGGATAACGCACTGCCGTGGGACAGCATTGCCCCGGCACAGTATTCACAGACGGATATTATCCGTAAAGCGATACCTGAACTGGCACAGAAATATCAGGAACGCTCAAAAACCGATCCGGAATTCGCGTATATTTACGAAGATCTGGCACGGTTTAAAGCCAATAAACCGACACAGTATATTATTTCCCTGAATTATGCGAAGCGTGATAAGGAAGACAAAGAACTGGAAGGGATCAGGCTGAAACGGATTAATGAACGTTATGCCCGTGAAGGTAAGAAACCGCTGGCGAATCTCGAGGCACTGCCGAAAGATTATGAAGGGCCGGATGCGTATCTTGATGAAACCGTTAAAATTGCAGCCGATCTGGCAAAAGTGCCGGATATCGCAAATAGCGCGCAGTGACCGGTTATTTTACGGAATAACATCAATAAAAAAATCGACAGCATCAGGCTGTCGATTTTTTTGTGCCGCATAAACACAGCGGCACCGGCAATTTGTCGCGTATTAATTAAAAGAAACGCGGTACAGAAATTGTCATAACTGCAGTGGTAATACGATCGAAAGTTGTTTTTGTGGATTTAATTAATTTAGCCATAACAATTCCTCCATTATTTCTGAAAATAATGTTCAATACTCAGGTGAACGTGTTTATCTGTTAATCTAAAATGGTACAGTCAATGTACTGTATCGATGGGATGTACTTTACTCATTAGTGTGAGTTCAATCAAGTTTTCACTCAAAAGAAGTTGAGCATAATAAAATCAATTTTAACTCATAAAATAGACAGTTTCGTAAAGAAAACGGTACATCTGCCGGTGATATACGGAGAACAAAGGAATATTGATGATATTTCGTACACAATTCAGCACAGTACTGGGTGACATGTCAGCAGCAGCAACGGAGCAGGGTGTTTGTTTTCTGGAATTTACGGAAGACAACTGCCGCGAAGATACCTTACAGCGGGTCTCTGCCCGGCTGAACATGCCGGTAACAGACGGAAATCATCCTCACCTTGCGCTGCTGGAGTCACAATTGCAGGACTATTTTGCCGGTAAACTGACAGAATTTACGGTTCCGCTGGTGCTGCCGGGAACATCTTTTCAGCAAAAAGTCTGGGATGCTTTGCTGTCCGTGCCGTTTGGCTGTACGGTTACTTACAGTATGCTGGCTGAGTTGTTATCCAGCCCGCGTGCTGTCCGGGCTGTCGGGCGGGCCAACGGGATGAATCCGGTTTCCGTGCTGGTGCCGTGTCACCGTGTTACCGGCAAAAATGGTGAACTGACCGGCTATGCCGGCGGGATGGACCGCAAAGCCTGGTTACTGGCGCATGAAAAACAGGTTAAAGGAGCAGCAATATGATTTTCTGCAAACGGGTTTATGATGAGGTCGCAGAAAGTGACGGTTACCGGGTACTGGTTGACCGGCTGTGGCCGCGCGGAATTAAAAAAACCGATCTGAATTACGATGAATGGAATAAGGATGTTGCGCCGGATACAGAATTACGCAAGTGGTTCCACGCTAACAGTGATCAGTTTGCGGAGTTTGAACGGCGCTACCGTGAGGAGCTTGAGAGCAGGCCGCAAAGCTGGCAACCACTGGTGGCAAAAGCGGTGCAGGGCAATCTGACACTGTTGTTTGCGGCAAAAGATAAAGAGCATAACCAGGCAAAAGTGCTGAAGGCATTTCTGGAAGAAAAACTATCCTGATGATATATCTGCGGCCTGTACCGGAAGCGTCACCGCACAAAAAAATCCCGGCGAACCGGGATTTTTCAGCAAAGAGGATAATTCAGCTTATCAGCTCAGGATCTTATTCTCTGCCAGGCTCAGGGCGAAATAACTGAAGATTAAATCCGCCCCTGCACGTTTGATGGAGCCGAGGGTTTCCAGTGCAACGCGGGTTTCATCAATCGCACCGGCCTGTGCAGCCAGTTTGATCATTGCGTATTCACCGCTCACCTGGTAGGCCGCCAGCGGCAGATTTGAACGCTCACGCACATCACGCAAAATATCCAGATAAGCCCCGGCCGGTTTGACCATCAGCATATCCGCACCTTCCTGCTCATCGATCAGGGATTCACGGATGGCTTCGCGGCGGTTCATCGGATCCATCTGATAGGTTTTGCGGTCGCCTTTCAGACAGGAACCGGCAGCATCACGGAACGGGCCGTAAAGGGCAGAAGCGAATTTGGTGGAGTAGGACACAATTCCGGTCTGATGGAACCCAGCGGCATCCAGTGCCAGACGGATAGCCCGGACCTGACCGTCCTGGGCGGCAGAAGGGGCGATAAAGTCAGCACCCGCCTGCGCGGCAACCACCGCCTGTAACCCGAGATTATGCAGGGTTTCGTCATTATCCACCACGCCGTCATGCACCACACCGCAGTGCCCGTGGCTGGTGTATTCACAGAAACAGGTATCGGACATCACCACCATTTCAGGCACCGTCTCTTTGCAGATACGGGACATCCGCGCCACCAGGCCATCTTCCGCCCAGGCATCACTGCCGGTTGCATCCAGGTGATGTGAAACACCGAATGTCATCACGGATTTAATCCCGGCATTGGCGATCCGCTCGATTTCATAGGCCAGCCGCTTTTCCGGAATGCGCATCACGCCCGGCATACTGTCGATGGCTTTATAGTCATCGGCGCCTTCTTCGACAAAAATCGGTAACGCGAGGTCATTGAGGCTTAATGTGGTTTCCCGGAACAGATCACGCATCTGCGGGGTCTGGCGAATTCTTCTGAGACGCTGGATGTCATGTTGCATAACGACAGTTGCTCCTTATTGCATAAAAAATAATGCGGTCAGTATAAACCTTTCAGAGGAGGATGGGGTACAGGCAGAAAAAAATAAGGCTCCGCAGAGGGAGCCTGAAAACGATGTGCGTTTATCTTCAGAATATAATACGGGCGATTTTATTGAGCTCTGAGATAAAACGTCTGATATTTTTTATTGCAGGTAACATAATTGCGTTCTTGTTTATTGTGTTCTCACAATTCGATGACATAACTTTAGCACTTTGTTGATGAGTGTCAATCTTTCTTACAAATTAAATTTAACATTTAAACTAAATTTTATTTGAAACGGTACAGCAAAAAAATGCTCAGCCTGTCCGTCAGAGACGGTTGCGGTAAAACGCGACCACACAGAAGGACGCGGTGACGTTGTCTAACTCTTTTAAGAAGCGGGCTAAAAATCGCATAATGAGTGTCCTTATATTGTTGTGATCTGTATCCCAAAATTGCCCCTTTTTGTGATAACAGTCAATATTTAAAATCCGGAAAAATGATTTTCAGTCAAAACAGGTGTGAAATCCGTGTGTCCGCAGATGTTTCCGGTGTTTTAACAATGGATTAACGGGATAAAACAGTATTTTATGGTATTTGTTAAATACCCGGATTTATTCACCTGCTTTTTAGCAGCATAACAGGCAGTATGTGAGATAACGGAAATTAAAAATTATCTGCACTCTACGTTAAAGACTGAAAAACAGGATGAACATGGATTCATTACTCTTCTGGGGTTTTGTGTTAGTGGCGCTCATTGTTGTGACGCCGTTTATTGCTGTTGCGGCGCTGCGGCGCACAACGCTGCTGAAGTTGCAGGTCAGCGTTCTGACAGAGGAAACGGAATCACTGCGCCGCGAGCTGGATGCCCTGACCGGCGGTCAGCCAGCGACGGAAAGCACTGTTCAGGCTGCTGCGCTGTCTGAGGCGATCCCGTTACAGCCGGAGCGGGAAGTGCAGTATGAACCGGTGCCAGAGCCGGAACCAGATCCTGTTTCTGAACCGGAACCGGTTATCGCGGCGGCGGCAATGCCGCTCCCGACGGATACAGCAGCACCGGAGCGCAAAAGCCCGGCGGCCAATATTCTCGAATGGCTGCTTAACGGCAACCTCCCGGCCAAAATCGGTATTCTGCTGCTGTTTATCGGCCTTTCGTATCTGCTGAAATTCAGTATTGAAAATAATATCCTGACCCCAGAAGTCCGTCTGATCGGCGCGGCGATATTGTCAGTGACACTCTTTATTATCGGCTGGTGTGTCCGTCATAAAAACCGGCTGTACAGCCTGATAGTTCAGGGCGGCAGCCTCGGTGCATTTTATATCACGATATTTGCCGCCTATAAGCTTTATGAGTTCCTGCCGCTGGCCTTTGCACTGGCGCTGATGGTGGTTATCTGCCTGGCATCGGTTTTCTTTGCGGTGATACAAAACGCTGTCAGCCTGGCGGTTCTGGCGGTGATCGGCGGTTATGCGGCACCGGTGCTGCTCTCCACCGGCAGCGGTAACTATATCGCGCTGTTCTCCTATTATCTGATGCTCTCCGTCTCCATTCTGGTCATGAATTACCGGCAGGGCTGGCGGGTGCTGAATATGGTCGGTTTTACCTTTACCTTTGTGGTCGGCGTGATCTGGGGCATCGATAATTACCGGCCGGAGTATTACCTGAACTGTCAGATCTTCATTATTCTGAATCTGGTGGTCTACGGGCTGATGACGCAGCAATATGCACGCCATCATGTTATGACCGACGACAGGCGAAAACAGCGGATGGTGGATCCGGTACTGCTGTTTGCGCCGCCGGTGCTGGCGTTTTCCCTGCAATATGCCATTACGGAGCCGTTCTATCTCGGTACCGCAATATCATCACTGGCCTTCGGACTGCTTTATCTGCTGCTCACGGTAGTCAGTCTGCGTCGCTTCCGCGCTGACGGGCAACGCCTGTCGCTTGGCTTCCTGCTGCTCAGTATCGGCTTTATCTCACTGGCCGTGCCGTTGGCATTGTCGCCGCAGTGGACTTCGGTGGCCTGGACGATTGAAGGGCTGGCAATACTGTGGTTTGCCTGTCTGCAAAAACAGCGGGTTGTCGGCTGGAGTGCCACCGGGCTGGTATTACTCGGGTTTGCCTCTCTGCTCTACAGTATGGACTTCATCTGGTGGTCGGAACAAAGCACCCTGATGTATATCTTCCAGTGGGGCGGGTTGCTGCTTGCCGGGGCACTTCATCACCATTTCCGCCTGATGAACCGCAGCAAACTGATTTCCGGACTGCTGATTATCCCGGCTATGATCACCTGGCTCTCGTGGCTGTGGATGCTGCCGTGGTTATCACCGGCGGGTGAATGGCTGTCCGGTGAGGAATATGTACTGACCGGGCTTGTGATCTCGGTCTGGAGCTGGTTCTTCCTGGCGCGTAAAGTGCAGTGGATTCAGTTGTATTACTGCATCAGTGCGCTGTGGATAGTGAGTCTGCTGATACTGTGTGACTATATGCTTACCGGAACACATGCGGCCGGTTCGCTGTACGGCGGCGTTATCTGGCTGCTGATTATCGGCAGTATGATCACCTTTATCCGGCTGCTGCCGGAACAGGCACCGCGGATTGTCAGTAATCTGATGCACGGCGCGTCACTCTGGACTGTCATCGGACTGGTCGCCGCCGAAGTCCTGTGGGCGGAAAGACAACTGCCGTGGGGCATGGAAGAGTGGGCCTACTTTATTGCCATGCTGGCGGCGTGCGGCGTATTTTTTGTGCTTTACGCCATGCAGCGCCTGCGCTGGCCGCCGATGGATAATCATGCCGCGCTGTACTGGCAGAGTGCCTATCCGCTGGCTGTGTTGCTCGGGCTGGCGCTGTTTGCCGGAAATATGCAGGATGGTCAGCTGTCGCTCTGGCAGTATGTGCCGCTGCTGAACCCGCTGGATGAAGCGGGGCTGTTCGGGCTCGCTGCATTGTGGTGCCTGCGTGATGCGCTGATACGGACCACACCGAAAGTCCGTTTCCGGGCAGATGTGGTGTATGGTCTGGGTATTGCTGTTGCCGCGCTGGGTATCTGGTGGGCGAACGGTATTCTGATCCGCGCGCTGGCCTTTGCGGACGGCACTGCCTGGACTACTGCGGCACTGCTGCAATCCCGCCTTATCCAGACCACGCTGGCGATTGTCTGGGCACTGACTGCCGTGATCCTGATGACCACCGCAACCCGCAGGCATAAACGCCATCTGTGGCTGGCCGGGGCGGCTGTCTTTGCCGTGGTGATTCTTAAACTCTTTGTGGTTGATATGAATCAGAGCAGCGGGCTTGCCAGAGCCGGTGCCTTTATCGGGGTGGCACTGCTGATACTGGTTGTGGGATATTTTTCGCCGTTACCGCCGAAAACGGGCACTGACATACAGAATAATAAGGAAAATAACGGATGATCACAGGTAAAAAGGCGGCACTGCGCTGCAAATGGCATACCGGCGCGGTGTTCCTGGCGGCGGTGCTGGTATCGGTGACAACCCCTTCCCGGGCGGATACCCCGGCGAAGACACTGAACGATTTTAATCAGGGGGCGGAGTTACAGCTTCAGGCAGAAAATTCACCGTTTTACCGGCTGACGGTGCCGGATAATGTCTGGCTGAACAGTGCCTGGCCGGATCTGCGGGATATCCGTATCTTTGACAGCACCGGCACCCCGGTGCCGATGTCGCTGACGGTGGCAAAACAGATAAAAGATGAAAGTACGCGCATTCGTTTTGTGATTTATCCGTTGTCGCAAAGCCGGGCAGAAGAGCAGGACGGCCACCGCAAAATCCGCCTGAAAGCGGATAACGGCACGGAACTGACGATTTACAATGATAATGCGGACAGCCTGGCGCGTCCGTCCACCGCGACGTATCTGCTGGTGCCGGATAACAAACAGCAGCTCCCGCTGCCGTTGCGGGAAGTCACACTGAACTGGCCGCAGCAGGCCGGTAATATACAGGCCAAAGCCTCACTGTTCAGCAGTGATGACAAACAGAACTGGTCACCGGTGATCCTCAATGTGCCGCTGATGGATCTGAAATCCGGTGAGGATGTGCTGCTGGCACAGCAGATAAAAATTCCGGACTATATCCGCGGTGATGAAAGCAGGGCGAAGTACTGGCTGCTTTCCGTGACCGGAGATAACAACCTGGCCCCGCCGAAGATTACAACCGCGGAAGGTATCGGCTCACGGACAACCGAGCGCCGTGAAGTTAACCGCTTTGACTTTACACCGGAGGCGGACACTGACGGCAGTATGATTTACAGTCTGCCGAACAGCCAGAATCTCAGTCGCCTTGATTTCCGCATTGAGCAGGAGAATACGGTTCTGCCGGTGCGGGCAGAGTACCGGAGCGGTACGGAGGGCAACTGGCTGCCGCTGGGTAACAAAGTACTTTATTCACTGGTATCAGATGATGCGGAAAACCGTAACAGCAGTATCCGGCTCAATGATCTGCCTGTCCGCCAGATACGGCTGACGGCGATTAACAGTAGTTGGCGTGATAGTCCGCCGAAGGTCACCGGGGTTAAAGATGCACAATATCTGACCTTTAACGCGCAGGGTTCCGCACCTTATCTGCTGGTGTGGGGGGCGCATGATGCCAGTGCGGCATTTTTACCGCTGTCCCAGCTTCTGCTGGGCAATAATCTGGATAATCAGGATGCGATTCCGCGGGCGGATGTGTCAGAAAAAGTGGTTACACTGGGCGGGGAAGCGAAGTTACTGCCTGCACCGGAAACCCCGCCACCGTTTGCCTGGAAAACCTGGCTGCTGTGGGGTGTGCTGGTGGCCGGTGTGGCAATACTCGGATTCTTTGCTGTCCGCCTGCTGAAAGAAGTGAAAACGGAACAGAAATAACCGTACAGTATAAAAAAAGTCCGCACGTTGTATAACAGCGTGCGGACAGAAACGAAAATAAAAAAGAAAGGGTATTTAGTACAGGAACATCATCCTGACACAAACAGTACACTTTCTCTTTAGCGATTCGTTGCATTATTCCCGGACAGCATTAATTGCCGGGCCGGAGATTATTTCCGGTACTCTGTTTTAATCTGGGCAATGGTATCTTTAAATGTACCGGACAGATGCTCATCATCAATTTCGCTGATCTGGCGTTCCATATTGACGATAATACGACCTGCGTCTGCCTGGCCGACCGCTTTCAGTAAGTATGTCACCAGTGCTTTTAAACAGGTCACTTCCGCAGCCAGTTTTTCAGTATCGTTTTCAGTTTTAAA